>JAPYUD010000057.1:0-12613 GCA_029936215.1 Pirellulaceae bacterium
CGCTAAGGAAATAAGGCGATAGCTTGGTCCAGGTTGCAGTTCCCTCTGCGGCAATTGCCTTCCAGTGTTCCAGGTTTTCCCTGTCGACAAGGATGCGGAGCTGCTTTTGCTGGGCAATCGCCTGTAAGAGCGCCCGGATGATGTCTCGCCGGAGCGAAGAAAAACCCGCTTCCAGCGGTTGCAGACGGCAGCCGTTGAGCACGCGGGCAATATGAAGCTTGACTGGGTCCGGGTGCCGGGCAAGCAACTTGCTTGTGGCTTCACGGATCGACTCGCTGATCCCCGGAAAATATTGCCACTGGGAGAGTATCGACGCGACCACCAGGTTTGTCAGGTCTTCCTCGTCAAGTCGTACCGGCTCGGGTTGGGATCCGGGGTGGACCCGGTAGGCATCGGCGATCGAGTCAAAAAAAACGACCACGCCCGAGTCACGGATAATACTCAGATCACGGAAAACGGTTCGGCGACTCACGTTGAGATGATCAGCAAGCTGCCGGGCATTAAATCCTGGGCCTGACTGGAGACAGGTGAGAATCCTGAGCACCCGGGCATGTCGGGCCATCACCTCTGGCTTATTTTTCATCAGCGAGGTAACTCCCTTGTGACTTGAAATGAAAGTGGAACATGCTGCTTCAACTTGTTCCATCGCAAAAGGAGCCGGCAAGCGGACATAAAAAAGACCCTGTCCTCTTTCGATCGGACTGGCTTGTTCTTATGCTGCCTTGCAGCGGCATTAGCACAGGCTCTGGATGCTCCCATGAACCTCTCTCCCCTGCGAGATCACCCCCCGCAAGATGTCGAACAGCTGGAGGACCAGCTGAGCACACCGACCACGGAGGTTATTGAGACGCTGGCACGCTGTGACAGTGATATCGTGCTGCTGGGAGTGGGCGGGAAAATGGGACCAACGATGGCCCGAATGGCTCGCCGTGCCATGGATCAGGCCGGGGTACAGCGCCGCGTCATTGGGGTGTCGCGTTTTCGGGAACCGGGAGTCAGGGAAAAACTCTCAGGCTGGGGCGTGGAAACCCTCTCCTGCGACCTGATGCAGCGTGACCAGGTGCGAGCTCTGCCCGACGCCGGCCATGTCATTCACCTGGCCGGTTTCAAATTCGGAGCATCCCAGTCTCCCGAGCAACTCTGGGCGACCAACTGCCAGGTGCCCCTTCTGGTCAGCCAGCGTTACCAGGATACTCCGATTGTCGCTTTCTCTACCGGCAGCCTGTACGGCATGGTGAATGTGTCGTCGGGAGGCTCGTTGGAAGAGGATCCACCCCGGCCCGACGGGGAGTATTCCATGGCAGCCGTCTGCCGGGAGAACATCTTTCGTTATTACTCCCAGGCACTGCAGATCCCGATGGTTATCTTGCGTCTCAATTACGCGACCGAGTTGCGCTACGGTATCCTGGTGGACCTTGCCAGCCAGGTCGCGGCAGATGAACCTGTCGACATTTCCATGACGTGCTTTAACGTGATCTGGCTTTCCGATGCGAATGCCATGACGCTGCGTGCAATCGAGCATGGTTCCTCGCCAGCCCGCGTTCTCAATATCACTGGCCCCGATACGCTGCGGGTCCCGGACGTCTGCCACCAGATGGGAGATCAACTCGGCAGGAGCATGGCATTGACGGGAGAGGAATCCGACATGGCCTTTCTGAGTAATTCATCGGCAGCCTATCCCCTGCTCGGTCATCCACTGATCGATGCCAACACAATGGTACGCTGGACCGTCGACTGGGTTGGCCAGGGCCGGGAGAACCTGGGTAAACCAACAAAATTTCAAGTGCGAGACGGATCCTATTGATATAAATATGCACGGTGAAGGTCAGCAGCTTGTCAGCAAGGAAAAGCACATGTCCTACCAGGCCTACGTGGAACGAATGATCGACATGGTCGACCCGGCCGCCAACGTGATCCTCAACATGAGTTACGAGGAGGCCGCTGAGCGGGTAGCCGCGGGTGATCCGGAGCGGGTGGGAGAAATCGACGGCCAGTTTGCAATTGTCCAAAAGCAGGGCAACATTGTCCGCATGGCACGGTCGATAGGACGGCCCCTTCGGTATTTTCTTGCCAAGCAGGCTGCCGGCCCCTGCCTGGTCGTGGCGGAACGAATTGACCAGCTTCGGCAGGTGCTTGTCGAGGAGGGCCTGGAGGACCAGTTTCACCCATCCTACACTCGCATGGTGCCCGCCCATTACCTGGTCGAGTTATCACTGATTGGCTGTCCTGATCCAAATCCGGTGTACCAGCGGTTTTTCACTCCCCGGCAAAACCAGCTGGGGACAGACCTGGACGAGATCGGCCGTGCCTATATCGGGGCCCTGGCCGACGAGTGCTCCGGTTGGCTCGATTCGATGAACGGTCAGGAACCGATCGGGGTACTTTTTTCCGGGGGGATTGATAGTGGCGCCGTCCTGCTGGTGCTCTACCACCTGCTCCTTTCCCGTGGCGAATCTCCCTCGCGGTTAAAAGCCTTTACCCTTGCCGTTGGAGCGGATCCGCGTGATGCAGACCAGGCCCACCGGTTTCTCCAGCAGTTGGATCTGGAGATGTTGCTGGAGGTCCTGGATGTGGAGGCCGAGGCGGTTGATTATCGCGAGGCGATCCGCGTGATCGAGGACTACAAGCCACTCGATGTTCAGTCAGCCACCATGGCGCTGGCATGTTGCCGTGAGATTCGTCGCCGCTACCCTGACTGGCTGTACCTGGTGGACGGAGATGGTGGGGACGAGAACCTCAAGGATTATCCAATCGAGGAAAACCCGGAACTGACGATACGCAGCGTGCTGAATAACCTGATGCTTTACCAGGAGGGCTGGGGGGTAGATGCCATCAAGCACTCGCTGGTTTATTCCGGCGGGCAGAGTCGCGGGCATGTGAGATCTTATGCGCCAGGCCGGCAACTGGGATTCCGGGGGTTCAGTCCCTTCGCCCTGCCCCGGGTGATCAGCGTGGCCGAGTCCATTCCCTTTGTCGAGCTGACGGACTGGGACCACCAGCGACTCTATGACCTGAAAGGGGAAGTGGTTCGCAGGGGGGTGGAAGCAATCACCGGGCTCTCGATGCCGGTATTCGAGAAAAGACGTTTCCAGCATGGTGCGGTGGAACCAACTGGGTTTGAGCAGATCTTTCCCGAGGGGGAGATGGCCTACCGCGAGATCTTTGCCGGGCTGTTCCAGGACTGATGGCTTCTCTGCCGATTTTCACCGACACCGAAATCCTTGCTGCTCGACCAGCAAGGAACCGGGTTGATCACTCGCACGCCTACGGGACCCTGGTGGAGCCGGAACGGACCCGCTCTGGTCGCGTGGAAAATGTTGCCACGCTGCTGTTGACCAACAGCGAGTGTCCTTTTCGTTGCCTGATGTGTGACCTCTGGAAGAACACCACTAGCGAGCCAGTTCCCCCGGGAATGGTAGCCGGGCAGGTACGAGAGGCGCTGGCCCAGCTGGGAATTGACAGCGAGGATCCTGTCGCCAGTGGTGTTCCCCACCTGAAACTCTACAACAGCGGTAATTTCTTTGACCGTCGGGCCATTTCCCTCGCAGACCGTGAACAGATTGCCACACTGGCCAGGCAGTTTCGGACCGTGATCGTGGAAAACCATCCCCGGCTTTGCGACCAGCAGGTGATCGAATTCCAGGACAGGCTGGCACACCAGCTGGAAGTAGCGATCGGGCTGGAAACGGCCCACCCCGATATTCTTGCAATGCTCAACAAGCAGATGACGCTCGATGACTTTCGCCGCGCCACCGGGCTGTTACGTGAAAACGAGATCGATGTACGATCTTTCATATTGCTGAAACCCCCGATGCTGGAAGAACAGGAGGCGATAGACTGGGCAGTGAAATCGGTGGAGTTTTCCCTTGATGCAGGGGCCGATTGCTGCACCCTGATCCCGCTGCGGGATGGAAACGGAATGATCGAGAAGTTTGTCGAAAAAGGACTTCATGGTCCTCCCACACTGGCGAGCCTGGAGTCGGCCCTGGCTCAATGCCTGGCATTTAAGCGAGGTCGCGTCTTTGTCGACCTCTGGGATGTCGAGCGGCTGGCCTGCTGCTCGTCCTGTGCGCCGGCACGAATCGAGAGACTTCAACAGATGAACCTCCAGCAGCAGGTGCTGCCACCGGCGGAATGTCCCCTCGGATGCGAGGAGAAGTGAATGGAAGAGCGAGATGTTGACATTGTTATTGTCGGTTCTGGCTTTGCTGGATCCCTGCTGGCAAATATTCTCACCTCGATCGGCCGATCAGTGCTCGTGATTGATCGGGGCGAACATCCACGTTTTGCCATCGGGGAATCCTCCACGCCTACAGCGAACCTCGTCCTTGCGGACCTGGTTCGGCGTTACCAGCTCGACGCGATCGAGCCACTGGTTCACTACGGAAGCTGGCAGTCCCATTACCCCGAGATCGGCTGTGGCCTGAAAAGGGGCTTCAGCTATTTCCAGCACCAGACCGGACAGAACTTCGAGATCACGGTGGACCACCAGAACGAGCTGATGGTGGCTGCCAGTAGCATGGACGAACTGGGGGATACCCACTGGCTGCGTGCCGACGTGGATAGCTTCCTCGCCAGGCAACTCCAGCTCGCTGGCGGGGAACTGTGGCAGCGAGCACAGGTGGAACTGCTTCCGCATGATTCCTCTCCTGGAAACTGGCGGCTGGAGGTCAAGTCCGGGGAGGAGCTGCGACAGGTGAGGGCCCGGTTCCTGGTTGATGCGAGTGGTGCCGGTCAGTGGTTACCGAGGTCCCTGCAGCTCGAGAACATCACGCACCAGCTGCAGACACACTCCCATGCCATCTACAGTCATTTTGAGGATGTTGCCAGCTGGCATGAATTTCTTGCCAGCCAGGGTACGGGAACCGAGGACCACCCCTTTCACTGTGACCATGCTGCCCAGCATCACCTGCTCGATGGAGCCTGGATGTGGATCCTCGGTTTCCAGGATGGCTTGACCAGCGCGGGGATTGCCTATGATCCGAAGAGACATCCCGGAGTAAAGAGCTGGCAGCAGTGGCTCGACAGCTACCCTTCGCTCGCTTCTTTGTTTTCCTCATCCCGCCTGGCCGATCAGCCGGGCCGGTTTTTCCAGGGTGGTCGCCTGCAACGCCTGGTCACGCCGGCCAGCGGACCTGGCTGGGCCCTGTTGCCCCATACCGCCGGTTTCGTTGATCCACTTCATAGTACCGGGATTGCCCATTCCCTTTGTGCCATCGAAAGGCTGGCAGTCATCCTCGAGGAACACTGGAATCGGGAATCACTGGCCGGGGAACTTGAACAGTACTCGAGACGGCTTGAGCGAGAACTGGGCATGGTCGATCGGCTGGTTCGCGGCTGTTACCTGGGGCTGGGGAAAGTCGACTTGTTCCGATCCTTCAGCATGATCTATTTTGCCGCTGCCACCAGCTTCGAAATTGCCCGCCTGGAAGCCAGGCACCCGAGTCCCGCTTTTCTTTGTGCCGAGGACCAGGCCTTTTCCGGGGTGGTCGACAGGTTGCTCGAACATGTCGAACAACTGGGGCAGAAAACTAACCTTTCAGACCAGGATTGCTGTTTATTCCACGATGCCGTGAGTAAGGAAATTAAGCCCTATAATCAGGTTGGATTGTGCGATTCTGGCCGGAAGAACATGTATATCCATACCGTGGCAATGTAAGGGAAATCGATTGTCGTTGACCGCTTGTGTTTAGCCAAGTAATATTCTCTAGATAGTGAATGAAACAGCGATTATCTGGCGAAAAGCCCACTCGTGGGGTTGAGTCGGACCTGCCTGGACGAGTGTCTCGCTTACCAGTTGAGCAGCCATGCATCGCCCACCTTTAAATACTATTCTTGTTGCTTGCCTGTTATGGGTGACCGCTGTCGTTCCTGCCACGCTGATGGCCCAGCAGTCTTTGCACGAGAAGATCGACGGTCTTATCGAGGCGGACCAGTTTTTTGGTGCCGGCCCCCTCGCCAGCGACAGCGAGTTCATGCGGCGGGTTTACCTGGACCTGGTTGGGACCACGCCAGGATCCCAGCAGGTGCGAGATTTTATTGCTGATGAATCTCCAGGCAAGCGTGAGAAGCTGGTGATATCGCTGGTGGCAGATCCTCGCATGAATCGTCACCTGGCGACGGTTTTCGACGTTATGTGGATCGAGCGCACGGGTGACAAGCATGTCACGGCTGCTGAATGGCAGAAGTACCTTTACGATTCCTTTGTCGCGGACAAGAAATACGATCAGCTGGTTCGAGAGATCCTGGCCGCCGACGGGACTGACGAGAAGATCCGTGCAGCGACGCGTTTTTACCTGGCCCGGGACGGTGAGGTCAACCGGCTCACCCGTGACGTGGGCCGCATGTTCCTGGGGATGGACCTGCAGTGTGCCCAGTGCCATGACCATCCGCTCATCGGGAGTTATTACCAGTCTGATTACTATGGCATCTATGCCTTTCTCAACCGCAGCTTTCTCTTTACTGCCAAGGACAAGAAGGTCTTTTATGCAGAAAAGGCGGAAGGGGATGTGAGTTTCAAGAGTGTCTTCACTGAGGAGGAGGGTGACAGCGGTCCCCGCCTTCCCGGGCAGGCGTCGCTTACCGAGCCGCTGGTTCAGGTTGGCCAGGAGTATATCGTCAAACCGGCCAAGGAAGTGCGACCGGTTCCCCGCTACAGTCGACGGCAGCAACTGGCCGACAGTGCTGCCTCCGGGACCAACCGGGCCTTCAAGAACAATATCGCTAACCGGCTCTGGGCTCACATGCTGGGACGGGGGATCTTTAACCCCGTTGACCTGCAGCATGCTGACAATCCACCGCTGAATCCCGAACTGCTTGACCTGCTCGGTGATGAATTCGCGGCAATGGAATTTGATATCAAGAAGTTCCTCGGTGAGATTGCACTCACAAGTGCTTACCAGCGGTCTTACTCCACACCCGGTGACCTGGTGGCTGCCGTGAATGCGGCACGAGAGAGGCTGGCATCGCTGGATGCCGAACAACAGCAGCTTGTCGATCAGCTTGGAGGGGCGCGAAAGGTTTTTGGTGCCGCATCGGAAGAACTCGCAGCGTTGTGTGAAGCGCGTACGCCGGTTCGCACGAGCCAGGCGGAGTTGAATAAGCTGCTGGGCGAGGCCATCAAGATCGATGAGGAAGCGAGCTCGCAACTGGCAGAAGCAGAATCCAAGGTCAAGGCAAAACAGGACCAGCTCTCACCGGTTGCAGCCGCCCTGGCCAGTACCGGTGAGGCACTTACCCTGTTGCCAGCTGACGAGGAGATCAAGTCACTGGTGGCCATTTACCAGAACCGACATGACCAGTTCACGGCAGAGTTGGATCCTCTTGCCAAGGACCAGGCAGCCAAGCAGGCAAAGTCGAGCGAGACAGCGTCCGCGAGGGAAGAAAAGCAGCAGGTTGTGGATGCAGGAAATGCCGAGCTGATAGAACATGACTCGAAGGTCGCAGCCGTCGACAAGCGATTCCAGGAGAGTCGTAATACGATGGAGCGATTTCTGCAACTGCAGGCTCGGCTTGCCGCCCAGAAAAAAGACGCGGAACAAGTGATTCAGCATGGTGAGGTCGCCAGTCAGCGCCGGCAGCTGGCCAGCCAGCTGGCAGAGACAACTCAGGAACTCACCGTTTCACGCACGACTGCCGGGCAACTTGTCGCCGAGATGCCGCAACTGGAGCAGGCATTGAGCGAGATGGAGACCGAGCGAAGCGTGGCGAACGGGGATACCACCCGCTTGCGGCCGATGGTCCAGGAACAACAGCGTCGGACAACGGCACTGGCCACCGTGGTGGAAAAGGCAGAGCTTGTCCTGGCCAACCTGCCGCAAGACAAGTCGCTGGCTGAAGCAACGCAGCAACTCAGGCAATCACACCAGGTAGAGGTAGCACGGTTGGCGGAACTGCAACAGGCAATGCAGCGTGCCAGCCAACGACTGACGACTGCCGAGGGCCAGCTTGGAGAGGCACAGGTTCAGCTGGAGAATAGCCGTGGCGAGCTTGCTGGACTCCAGCAGGACATTCCCCAACTGCAGGAGAAGGTTCCAGAGCTCAAAGGGCAACTGCAGGCAACAGAGCTAGAGGAGCTCTCTGAACTGGAGAAAACAACTGCCAGCTGGAGTGAGCGATTTGCTGTTTCCAGTCTTAAGCCCCTGCAGCCGGAAGAGTTTGCCTGGTCACTGATGCAGTCGGTAGGACTGGTTGAGCAGACGCGCGGGAGCGTGATTGCGGAGCTGGACAAAAACAGTCCGATGAGTGACGAGGATAAAGCCGATAGCGCTAAAGTAGAAGAGCGTCGACGGCAGGTCGAGGAACAGGTCCACGAGAAACTCAAGGGGAACGTCGGGCAGTTTGTTAACCTCTTTGGGGCAGCGGCTGGACAGCCCCAGGACGACTTCTTTTCCACCGTGGACCAGGCCCTGTTTGTTGCCAACGGGGGGCCGATTCGAGGCTGGCTGAATCCATCGGGAGATAACCTGGCAGCACGCTTGAACAAAGAACAAGATGTCAGCCTGCTGGCAGAAGAGTTATACTTGAGTGTTCTCACGCGGAGTCCGTCGGCGACGGAGACAGCAGACGTGGGGAATTACTTGTCGAGTCGGGCAGAGGAGAAAACACAGGCAATCCAGGAAATGATCTGGGGCCTGCTTGCTTCTGCAGAATTCCGTTTCAATCATTGAATCGAGGAATCAGGAAAGATTGCCATGAAATGTTCCTACGCATGTAATTCACCTGAACACCTAGTTGCCCGTCGTCGTTTCATGGGAGGAATTGCGGCAGCCACAGGATCGGTTGTCGGTGGACTGGGGATCTTTGCTCGCGAGTCGATAGCAGAGCAACTCGAGAAGACCGAGAAACGGATCCTGCTTATCAATATGGCAGGTGGTTTAAGCCAGCTGGAAAGCTGGGATCCCAAGCCAGGGACCGCCACCGGAGGCCCCTTCCGTGCAATATCGACCTCGGTACCTGGTGTGCAGATCAGTGAGCTGTTGCCCAGGACGGCCGAGCAGATGCATCACCTGGCCCTGGTTCGCAGTATCAACACCAAAAACAGCGACCATGGCAAGGGAAGTTACATGATGATGACCGGCCGTCGACAGACGCCGGCAGCCGACTTCCCCAAGCTCGGTGCCGTGGCTGCCAAGGCACTGGGAGCCGACAGGTTTTCACTTCCTGGACATATCCATGTCGCCAATGGGAGTGGTGCTCGGAACAACGATGCCGCTTACCTGGGACCGATGTTTGCCAGCGTGACAGTTGGAAGTGGTTCTCCTCCGCCGAACTCTGCCCGTCCCGAGGGGCTCTCGGAGGGTGCGGACAAGAGCCGAAATGACTTCCGCCGCAAGGTCAACGAGAATTTCTCCCTCCGCCGCAAGACAGCGGTGACCGATATTTACACGCAGAACTACGAGCGAGCACTTCAGCTGATGCAGCAGCGAGACGTGTTTGATATCTCCAAGGAATCAGAGAAGGTTCGGGACCAGTACGGGAGTCACCAGTTTGGACAGCACTGCCTGATGGCTCGCCGCCTGCTTGAACATGGAGTGACATTTGTGCAGGTAACCCACTCCAACTATGACACCCACAACGAGAACTTCAACTTCCACCACGAGCAACTGGGCGAGGTAGATGGTCCCTTCTCCACCCTGATCGCGGACCTGGTGGACCGGGGCATGTGGGACAACACGCTGGTGGTTGTGCTCTCCGAATTCGGACGAACACCGAACATCAACAAGTACTATGGCCGTGATCACTGGGGTACAGCCTGGAGCGTCTGCCTGGGAGGGGCCGGGATCCAGCGCGGGGCGGTGATCGGCAAGACCAACGATGGCGGTACCGCGGTGAGTGAGAGGGAAGTGGACCATGCTCACCTCTTCCATACTTACCTGCAGGCGGTAGGGGTCGATTCGTCAGATACGTTTGATGTTGGCGGACGGCCAGTTCCAATCGCTGACCCGGCATACGAGCCGATCAAGGAATTGCTTGCATGAGCCAGTCTGAAGACACGGCACAAGCGGATGAGCAGGCCGAAGAGAAGCCTGCTGGAGAAATTGATCCCAAGGCAACGCATGTTGCCATCCAGTGGAAGTACGATCGACCGCTGATCAATTGCCGCTTTGATCCCCAGGCACGCTATATTTTTGCCACCTCGGAGGATCGCACGATCCAGCGCTGGGAGGTGGCCAGTGGGACCCGGGTGGGCATGTCCGGCCACGATTCCTGGGCCCGTGGTATCGCCTTTTCCAGTGATGGCGAGACGATGATCACCAGTGGCTACGATGATACGCTTATCTGGTGGAAGACGGCTGAAGCGGAACCAAAACCTCTTAACTCAGTACAGGCCCACAAGGGCTGGATCCGGGCTATCGCGGCCAGCCCGGATGGCACCCTGCTGGCCAGCGGCGGGAATGACAAGGTTGTACGGATCTGGAACCTGGCGGACGGAAGTCCGGTGAGGGAAATGACAGGCCATGAAAAGGACATTTACAGTGTCCAGTTTCATCCCGGAGGCGAGTTCCTGATGACCGGCGATCTGGCTGGCCAGGTCAAGCAATGGGACGTTGCCACGGGCAAGATGGTACGCAATTTCGATGGCAAGGCACTTCATACTTACAACGGAGGCCAGCGGGTTGACTATGGTGGTGTCCGCAGTATTTCCTTCAGCCCCGACCTGAAGACCATGGCCTGTGGGGGACTTCACAAGGCAACCAATCCGCTCGGGGCAGTCAACGAACCGCTGGTCCTGTTATTCGACTGGGAAACGCAGGAAATCAAGAAGTCGCTTGTTGGTGAAGGGACCAAGGGAATCGCCTGGCGAACGGTCTACCATCCCGATGGTTTCCTGATTGGCGCTTCGGGTGGCAGTGGTGGTGGTTTCCTGATTTTTTGGAAGCCGGAGGAGGAAAAGGAATTCCACAAGTTCACACTGCCGGACACCGCCCGGGAAATGGACCTGCATCCCGATCGAGTCCAGATCGCCACGGTTCATTATGATCGACACTTGCGGATCAGTAAGATGGTCCCCAAAATGGAAGAGAAGAAAGGCTAGGGGCAACAGGAGAGGGAGAAGAGTTCATGTTCAGGCGTGCCGTTCTGACTGCGATCGCGATTGCCCTGTTTGGCGGAGTGGATTCTCCGTCGCAGCAGGCAGTGGCCCAGGTGGTGATGCTTCCTACCTATCGCACCTTTTCTATAGGCGGAAGCGTGCTGGTGCCGGACCGTGGAATGGCACACCTGGGTGGCATAAGTACAGCCCGTGAATCTCGAGTGAGCCGTGGAATCCCTGGTTTTGGCCCGTTGTTTGCAAACCGGGGCATTGGCCGGGAAATGGGACATGCCGGGGCCCATGTTGCGGCAACAATTATTGACAACCGCGAACTTGACCAGCAGGTACTTTCTGCCGCCGCGCGTACCCTTCCAGCTGTTTCTGCCGAGGACGTTGCCATTGCGCGCAAGGCTGCCTTTCTCAACCAGCACCTGGGCAGCAGGCCCCGGCCTTCAGGGCAGACAGCCGGCCTCGAGGGTTTGCCGGAAAACCACATCTCGCGAATTCGCCAGCAACAGCAGCAGGCAGATCAGCAACAGCAGCTTGAGGGCCTGGAATTGATGATCCAGGCCCAGCAGATGGAACTGGCCGGCAAGCCGGGTGTGGCCAGGATCTACTACCAGCAGGCTGCCCGCCGGCTGACAGGGAGTCGCCGGCAGCAGGTGATAGAGCGGCTCCGGGCGATCGAGGCAATCAGGCAGGCCAGCGGTGGCCGCTAGGAGGCTAGTCGTCCTGGTAAACCGCATCCAGCTCGGCGGCATTCGCCTCCAGCATGTTCTTGAGTGTCATGAACTCACCACCGTGGTTCATGAGCTGGGCACCCTGCGCAAAACGCTGCTCAAGGTTCTCTCGACTTGTTGCCGGGCAACCCCAGGCAATTCCCTGCTCGGCAGCGACCGCGGCAACTTTCTCAATGGCACTCTCCACCGTCATCTCCGTTTCCATCTTGGAGAGCCTGAGGCCAAGGTCGCCAGGGCCCACGAAGAGACCGTCGATTCCCTCCACGGCAGCGATCTCCTCCACGTTCTCGACTGCCAGTGGTGTTTCTATCTGTATCACCAGGAAGGTCTCCGCATTTGCCTCGTCGGTGTACCCGGGGCCACCAGCCAGCACAAAGTCGGTGTCCATCCCGGCGCCATCCAGCCCACGATCACCAATCGGCGGAAACTTGACTGATTGCACAAGATCCCGGGTCTGTTCTGCAGTGGAAACGTGCGGGATCATCAACCCGCTCGCGCCATCCTCCAGGTATCGGTAAAGGCGTGTCTTTTGCTTCGTATCTGCGCGCAACATGCAATCGATATCGAACAGGTGGAAGAGTGCCAGGAGCGCCTGGAGTTCCCGTCGCTCGAAGGTCCGGTGTTCGGTATCTAGCCAGATACAGTCAAACCCGGCATGGGCGGCATGGCGAATATAGGAAGGAATAAAATGGCCCAGGGCACACATCCGGACAGGTTTTCCGGCTCGTAGTTTTTTCATTGTTTTACTCTGTCGCATCAATCGTCCCTTCCTGAATCAGGATGTTGTCAGACTGTTTGAAATCTGTTTACGGGTGTTAAGCAGTGGGCGAATCTCGGC
>JAPYUD010000058.1:0-2283 GCA_029936215.1 Pirellulaceae bacterium
CTCGACAACCGTCCCCTGACGTTCGAGGAATGGCAGAAGAAGAACCCGCGCGTGGTCTACGTTTCGGCAACTCCTGGCGATTTCGAGCTTTCCCGGACTGGCGGCGAACTGGTCGAACAGGTGATCCGTCCGACCGGCCTGCTCGATCCGGAAATCGAAGTTGTCCCGGCCCGCGGCCAGGTTCCTCATTTGCTGGGGCAGATTCGCGAAAGAGCGGCCCTGGGCGAGAGGGTGCTGGTGACGGCTCTCACCAAGCGTCTCTCGGAAGATCTCTCTGACTACCTGGTCAAGGAAGGGGTCGCCTGCAAGTGGCTTCACAGCGAACTGGACGCTTTTGAACGGGTTGAGTTGTTGCGAAACCTTCGGGAGGGGACGTTTGATGCGTTGGTCGGTGTGAACCTGCTGCGCGAGGGACTGGATCTTCCCGAGGTCTCGATGGTTGCCATCCTGGATGCGGACAAGGAGGGCTTCCTGCGAAGTGAAACCTCCCTGATCCAGACGATTGGCAGGGCGGCACGTCACGTCAATGCCCGGGTGATCCTGTATGCCGACAAGGTGACTAACTCGATGCAGCGAGCGATCGACGAAACCGCCCGCCGCCGGGCGATCCAGCAGGCCTACAACGAGGAGCATGGAATCACCCCTGAAACGATCAAGAAAAACATCCGCCAGGGGATCGAGAGTGAAGTAGCCGCCCATCGCGAGGCGAACGAGGCGGTTGGTCGTGACAGCGAGGAAGAGTACATCACCGAAGAATATATCCGTGAACTGGAAGCAGAGATGATGGAGGCTGCCGATCAACTCGAGTTTGAACGGGCTGCCGCGATCCGGGACCGAATCACCCAGCTGCAGGATTCCATCGGGGAAAAGGTTTCGGATGTAAAAGTCGAGTCGCACAAGCGGGGGAAAAGAGGACGCCGTAACGCGAAATCGGCAGGTCGTGTTCCACGCCCGCGAAAAATGTCAGAATAAGTCCTTCCAGGCAGGGAGAAGTTGCTCGCAGGGAACTTCACTGAACTGGCAGCGTCTAAGCACGTAGAACACGACAACTGCCGGGAAAAAGACGCCCTGGGAGTATTCGACAGATGCGACTGGCACGTGAGTGCCATAGAATGCTGGTTTCTCTAGTTCCTGTGGGAATAAAATCAGGTTTCCACGGGTCGATTTGGTAGCGGAGTTTGATGGAGTTCTTTGAGTGGCCCCCAAGACCCCACTTGTTGAAACCACGAACCTGGCAGCGGTGCCGAGCCGTGTCCAACAGGATGCCGCTGCGAACGGTGAGAACCTCATTGATCGCCTGATTCACCAGTACCATCCTGATGTCTATCGCTATGGTTACCGGTTGTCAGGCAATGCCGCTGATGCAGATGACCTTGCACAGCAGGTCTTCCTGGCCGCCTACCAGAAGATCGATCAGTTGAGGGAGGTTGAGAGGGCACGGGGCTGGTTGCTGGCGATCACCCGGAACCAGTTCCTCAAGATGTACCGCAGACGCCGGCCGGTGGATAGCAGTAGCCTGGAGATGGATGTAAACCAGGTTCCGGAGAAAATCAAGAAAGAGGATGTTGACAAGGAGCAGCTCCAGGCGGCCCTGGACGAGATGTCGGAACCATTTCGGACCGTGCTGCTGATGTTTTATTTTGAAGATCTGTCCTACCAGGAGATTGCAGAGTCCCTCCAGTTGGCAATTGGCACGGTGATGAGCCGGCTGTCACGGGCCAAGGGGCAGTTACGATACAAGTTGATTTGTAGCGAGGGGAAAGAGATCTTCCCGGCAGCCAGGGAAGAGTGAAGAACCATGACCGAAGACCGAAAACAAATTGAACTGGAAATTGATGCCTGTCGGCCAGGAAGCCGGGATGCGGATCCACTCCAGCTGGATGAAAATGGTCGTGATCTGCTGCGGCGATCGCAGGAGTTTGACCAGCTTGTCGGTGAGATGCTCAGGCAGGGTGACGTGCCTGGGGACCTGGAAGCCCGGCTGACGCAACAGGTCTTTGCTGGACCGCAGACCGAGGAGGCCCGCGGGTTGTTGAGTGACACGGTCATGGCGGTTGTTGCCGCAGAGGGGGCATCGGGCGACGCGGCGGCAGAAGTCATGCGTGCCAACCAATCCGGAGAGGACCTCGAGGTCCCTCGGAAACCACGTGCCTCTCGCCGGCTGCTGGCCGTCTCGCTGGGAGTGGTGGTGCTTCTGACGCTGGTAGTGATCTGGCAGGGCGACGAGAAGGCGGGGTCGCCTTACCTGGCAAGTGAACTTGCAGATCGGGCTGGTCGCTGGCT
>JAPYUD010000058.1:2293-5090 GCA_029936215.1 Pirellulaceae bacterium
GTCCTGGTCCACGGTAATGGGTCAGTTGCCGTCAGAGTACGAAACAGATCCCCGTATTATTCCGGCCGCCAGGCAGTGGCAGGTTTTTTCCACGGGACTCGATTCACGGGCAGTCGTGCTGGACGTCTCGTCGCAACGCCACGGGACGGTTTACCTGGTCGTGATCAAGACGCCCCGGCGGTATTCTCTTCCGAGTTACCCGCTGCGAAGGCTGGCCAGCACAGGCCAGTGGTCCCTGGCCGCCTGGCAAAACGGGGACTCGTTGTTCGTGCTGGTGGGTGGGAGCGATGTGCAATCGCTTGACCACCTGGTCCGCTCACCTGATTTTGGCTAGTCCAGCCAGTAACAGCCCGAATCCCCAAAGTCGGTCTAACCGGTACAATTACCTCTCATGGCAGGCCGCCACGATCCGCAGCTCTGATTGGTCTTAGCGCGGCTTTCGTGGTTTGTCGAATCCGATAGTATCGGTCCCTGTGCTCACCCTGGATCTCTTTCGGTCGATTTCGTCCGGGGATAATAGGACGTGGAAAAATGACTGCCATCCTGGGTATTTCTGCTTTTTACCATGACTCGGCTGCGGCCCTGGTCGTCGATGGCAGGATCGTGGCCGCGGCACAGGAAGAACGGTTTAGCCGCAGAAAACATGATTACCGCTTTCCCCAGCAAGCGATCGAGTACTGCCTCCAGGAGGCAGGAATCAGCGCCACGGAACTGGACCTGGTGGGGTTTTATGACAAGCCGCTGCTGAAGTTTGATCGCCTGCTTGAGACCTACCTGGCATACGCACCTCGTGGTTTCCGTTCTTTTCTCCAGGCCCTCCCACTCTGGGTCAAGCAGAAACTCCATCTGCCACGCGAGATACGCCGTGGACTCAATGGAGATTACTCTCGCAAGATCGTCTTCACCGAGCATCACGAGTCGCACGCGGCCAGCGCATTCTTTCCGTCCCCGTTTGAAGAAGCGGCAATTGTCACGCTCGACGGCGTCGGTGAGTGGGCGACCGCCTCGATCGGTCATGGCCAGGGAAACCAGATCCAGCTGACGCATGAAATGCACTTTCCCCATTCGATCGGGCTGCTCTATTCCGCCTTCACCTATTACTGTGGATTCCGTGTCAACTCGGGAGAATACAAGTTGATGGGGCTGGCCCCTTACGGGGAACCGCGTTATGCCGACCTGATCCTGGATCACCTGCTGGATCTCAGGGAAGACGGTTCCTTTCAACTGGACATGTCCTATTTCAACTACTGCCAGGGGTTGACCATGACCAGCCGGCGGTTCCACGACCTGTTTGGTGGTCCGCCAAGGAAGTCCGAGGGCGCGCTCACCGATCGGGAAATGGACATCGCGGCTTCGATCCAGCAGGTGACCGAGGAGATCATGCTTCGGACCATCCGCACGGCACATCGCCAGGGGAAAAGCGAGAACCTCTGCCTGGCTGGTGGGGTGGCTCTTAACTGCGTCGGCAACGGGCGGATCCTGCGGGAATCGCCCTTTGAAAACATCTGGATCCAGCCGGCTGCCGGTGATGCGGGGGGAGCATTGGGGGTGGCCCTGTTTGCCTGGCACCAGCTGCTCGGCAAACCCCGGACTCCCAATCCTGATGACAGCCAGACAGGATCGCTGCTGGGCCCATCGTTTACTACCGACCAGATCCGGCAGTACCTCGACAAGCAGGGAGCCAGCTACCGGTTGATCGAGGACCGCGAGCAGCTGGCAGAACATGTGGCCGGGCTGCTGGCGGACCAGAAGGTGGTGGGGTGGATGCAGGGCAGGATGGAATTTGGTCCCCGTGCACTTGGAAGTCGTAGCATCCTGGGAGATGCCCGCAGCCGTGAGATGCAGTCGGTAATGAACCGCAAGATCAAGTTTCGCGAGTCCTTCCGCCCCTTTGCTCCTGTCATCCTGGCAGATCATGTGCACGAGTTTTTTGAGATGGACGATGGACAGCTCAGCCCCTACATGTTGCTGGTTGCGGATGTGAATTCCGGCCAGCTGAGCGAGTTAAGCGACGAGGACAGGCAGCGGCGGGGAGTCGACAAGCTCAAGGTGTCCCGTTCCAGTGTGCCGGCGATCACGCATGTTGATAACTCGGCACGTGTTCAGACTGCCGATCCAGTTCATGCTCCCGAGCTTCACCGGCTGTTGCAGAGCTTTTACCAGCAGACCGGCTGTCCGCTGGTGGTGAATACCAGTTTCAATATTCGCGGGGAACCGATCGTCTGCACGCCGGAAGATGCGCATCGCTGCTTCCTGGCTACCAACATGGATGTGCTGGTGATCGAGGGATTCGTACTGCTCAAGGACGAACAACCCGATGCCGCACGTCATGAAATCGACGCTTACATCAGTCAGTTTCCACTCGACTAGGACCTCCGATGGCACTCTTTGACCTTGAACTTCGACCCCAGGACCATCAGCTCAAGTCCTTCGGACTATTCTGGCTTCCTGGGTTTTGCCTGCTGGCCGCGCTGCTTGCCTGGCTGCGGTTTGACCAGCAGCTGGTGGCCCAGGTGCTCACTGCAGTTGCCGCGGCGAGCGTTTCTGTCTCGCTTGTTCAGCCCCGCATGCTGCAGCCGCTGTTCGTCATCCTGATGATCGTGACCTTTCCAATCGGAGTTGTTGTCAGCCATTTGCTGATCGCTGTTGTATACTATTTGTGTATCACCCCGATTGGGCTGGTGCTGCGATTGTTCGGACGAGATGCGATGAAGAGGCGTTTCCCGGGGGGCGAGGAGAGCTACTGGATCGAGCGACAGGGAGTGGAGGACCATGGGCGTTATTTTCGCCAGTTCTA
>JAPYUD010000058.1:5100-12605 GCA_029936215.1 Pirellulaceae bacterium
GTTCTAGTGACCCCGTTTTTCCAGCAAAAGATGAATATTCATGACAACTGAAGAACAGAACAACGAACAGGAAGAAAACAGCCAGGAGAATAACTTCCTGGCCGATGCAGAGGCCTCCCAGGTGGGCCTGGTGGCTGAGTTCGTCGACTTCTTGAAATACAACAAGAAGTGGTGGATGACGCCGATCCTGCTCGTGCTGGCATTGATCGCTGTCCTTGTGGTCATCTCCGCAACGGGTGGAGCTCCCTTCATTTACGCACTCTTCTAGAGCTGGATGTGTCCGATTCCGTCGATAAAGAAACGGGTGCCGCCGGACCGGAATCTGTCACCGGCCGGCTGATGTTCATGGTGGCCCTTGGCTGGCTGGGCTGGGCTGGGCTAGACCTGCTTTCAAGCTACCACTATGGCAGCGGTGTCATTACCGACCCGACCCTGACCGGTACGATGCGGTGGGCACTACTCTGTACGCTGGCGGTAACAGATGCGATGGCAGTCATTGGCATCGGGTGCCTGGTTCGCCTGGCGCTGTTGCTGTTTCACCGCCGCTTGAAATGGCTGGGGAAACTGCTGATTGGCGGAAGCGTGCTCGGCACCCTGTTTGCCGTGGTAGCCAGTTGGGCAAGCTACGATGGGGGCGGGACGTTCATCGATGTCCAGGGACTCCGTTTCACACTTGCCTTTCCGGTCCTGCTTATCGAGCACGCGGTCCACATTGACCTGTCGCAGATCCTGCTGGTTCTCGGCAGCTTCCTGGTGGTCTCTTTCCTGCTCCTGCGTTTTGGTCCATCTGTCGCCGGCTGGGCGATGAAAAGCCGCCGGTTGGTAAGAGTCGTTTACACCACCTCCCTGGCCCTGGCAGTGGTGGTGCTGCTGGGAAGCGGGCTGGGACATTTTCAAATGCGCCATTCTGATCGGTTGCTGCCGCGTCATCCTGACACGGGCGTGGTCCACACCCTCGGGGAGCGCTGGCACTCTTCGCTGCAGAATCATCTTGGACCCCTGCCCTCCTTCCTGAGCACCCTTTCTTTTGGTCGTGGGGATCTGCCTGCCCTGCAGCAGCTCGGGAAGCTGCGAGTCTCCGGTCCCCGGGTCGCCCGGCCGCCCCATGTCCCCATGGCGGATTACCTGCAGAGGGTGAACCCGGAGCAGATGAAAAGGTGGAATGTGGTGATTGTCCTGGTGGAGTCTCTCCGCAAGGATGTCCTTTCCGACTGCGGTGGAGAGCTGCCGGTGATGCCGAACCTGGAGGCACTGGCCAGCGGATCCCTTGTCTACTCGAATGTCTATACGCAATCGAGCCACTCCAATTACGCCGACCTCTGTATCCTGAATTCCCAGTTCCCGCTGAGGTCACAGTGGGAATACTTTTATCCCCAGGATCCTGCCTACCCTCGTACTTTTCTGCATGACATTCTTGGCCCGCTTGGTTATTCGACGGCGGTTTTTTCTTCCCAGGACGAGAACTGGGGAGGCATGATCCGGCTGCTGGATCCTGGCAGCTTTGATCGTTTCTTCCACTCGGGAGATTTTCCGGGCTTCCGTTATCCCACCTCGGGGGCCGGCGGTGAAGGAAGTTTCATGAAAACAAAGCTCTCGGGGAAGATCGACGACAGCCTGACGGTCAGTGAAGCGGTCAAGTGGATTGCCGCCGAGCAGGGCCCGTTCTTCATGTACATGAATCTTCAGAGTAGCCACATTCCCTACGTGGTTCCGGAGAATCATCCGGTGAAGTTTGGCCCCCGTGAACTGGATTTTTCCATCCGCCTGGGACGATTTCCTCGTGACAGGGTGGAAACAGTCAAGCAGCGTTACTGGGACAGCCTGAATTATGTGGACCTGCAACTGGGGAAGCTGGTGGAGGAACTCAAGCAGCAGGGAAAATGGGATTCCACGTTACTGATCGTCTCGGGCGACACCGGCCAGGCGTTTTACGAGCATGGTTTCTGTGCCCATGCAAACCAGCTTTACGACGAGGTCATGAAAGTCCCCCTGGTGGTGCGATACCCGGGAGTGGAACACGAGGTCAGCGATCTTTCGCTGCAACATGTCGATGTCCCTTCCATGGTCTTGTCACTTCTTCGTCTTCCTCCCCATCCCGGTTTCCAGGGAAACTGGGAGGCAGCGGTTTCCGGAGCGGGAATGCCCAGGTTCCTGGTCACGCAAACCACCCTGGCGAACCAGGTGGGAGTTGTCGACGGTGGCTGGAAACTCCTCTATGACCTCGATTTTGGCACCTTCCACCTCTACCATCTCGAGCAGGATCCTGGGGAACGAATCGATCTTTCACGGGACAATCCCCAGCAGGCATTGCGGCTTGGTTCTCTGCTGGCTCAGTGGGTGTTTTCCCAGCTGGAGTATTACCAGGATCCAGTTCGCCAGGGCGGCGAATTTCCTCCCCGGCTCTTGATCAATGACAGGCATTGATCAAAAAGGGCTCCTTGCTGGAGCCAATCGGCATTTCTTACCGGACCGGAAAACTTTGCCTAACCGGTAAATCTTGTTGCAGCCTGCTCCCTGCCAGTGACGAAGAAAGATGATGAGAGGCCGCGTTTTGTTGACAGCATGAGGGTGTGCTCAGTGGTTGTTGTTCTGAAAAAAGAGTCGGATGTCTCCGCCAAGTGGCATAGCTTGATCCTGGCGATCATGCTCTGTGGTTCGGTCGTTGTGGCCGGCTGGGCTGCTTACCTGGTTGGTGACGATGCGGCGGGCGAGTTCTCCATCCAGGACCCGGAAAATCTGCCGGCACGCATCGATATGAACTCGACGTCCCGGTTTATGCTTACTGACAACAATGGTCAGTCCCCCGTTCTCCAGGTGACGGAAATTTCCTCGCTCGCCGCTGTTCAGGGGCAGGTCTCACTGGAGTTGCCGCGTGCCGAGGTATCCGGTCTCCCTCATCCCCCGCAGCCGGTGCCACTGGAGCTGGGAGCTGAGAGGCCGCGATTAGAGCCAGTAGCGGTGCACCAGCAAGAGAGTCGCCGCGACAGGACCGATGAAATCGTGGCAAGCCTGAGGCAGAGGATGAAGCTGGGGACGGTCGAAATCCTGCCCCCGGCCGTGGGATTCGCGGATCTGCACCAGTCTTCGGCTGTCGTTGCGGTGGTGTATCAGCAGCCTGTTCCGAGTGCCAGTCCAGCCGAAGCCCCGAAGGCAAGTCTCCTTGCGAGGCTTGGTCATCACCTGCCAGTGATTGAACTGCCCGGGATTCATCTGCCGCTGCCAGCAGGATTCGAGTTGACCGAAAAGGAGCCCTCGAGCTCTCCTCATCTCCCCTGGCGACTTTCAGGTAGCAAGGGCAAGTGACCGTTTGCCAGGACAGGTTTTACTGGCATTCCCTCGGTCATCATGTAATACTTGTGGTCGCGTGTAACAACGTACCCACCTGCCTTTCCCTCCACTGCTTGACCCCCGAGCGATTTACTCGCCATGACGATCCGTCTACTGCTGGCAGATGATCACGATCTATTAAGGCTTGGTTTCCAGGCTTTGCTTGCCAGTCATGATGACCTGGAAATTGTCGCCGAGGCAGCGAATGGAGAACAGGCATACGAGGCGGTGGCAGCATGTAATCCGGACCTGGTCGTGCTGGATGTTCGAATGGCCCAGGGAGATGGGCTTAACTGCCTGGGCCGTCTCAAGCTCGAGTACCCGGACCTTCCTGTGCTAATGATCTCTAGTTACGACAATCCCACCTACGTTGCCAGGGCGGTTGCCCTGGGAGCGTCCGGATACCTGCTGAAAAGCAGTACTGGAGAAGAACTGGTGGAGGCAATTCGTGCGGTGGCCGCAGGAGAGTCGGTCTGGAAACGCGAGGCCCTGAGGCGGATGACAGGTGCCCTGGCCACCCCGCGGCTCAATGTCGACGTGGAAGTCCCCCTGACGCAGCGCGAGAGCGAGGTCCTGCAACAGATGGCCCTTGGGCTGACGAACAAGGAGATTGCCCAGGTGCTGGGGATCAGCTACGAGACAGTCAAGGAGCACGTGCAGCATGTGCTTAGGAAAGTGGGTGTTGCAGATCGAACCCAGGCGGCAGTCTGGGCAGTCCGTAGCGGGTTGGTGTAGCGGAGCCAAAGCCCGCTCACACCTGCCCGGGATGAACCGGGAATCCAAGCCCGCTGCCGACCAGCGATCCTGTTCCGACCCTGCCATCGGTGATCTGGAACATCTCCGGGTAGAGTCCTTCCCATTCGCTGTTCCCCAGTGGGCAGTACTGTCGCCCGTTTCCCTCGATCGCTGCAATCCCCGGGATGCGGGCTGCGAGACTTGCCGAGTGAAGGAAGGACGCTCCCACGCAGGTTAAATCCTGGACACAGAGAAAAAGGCCGTGATGCTGGGCCGCTGCCCCCATCAACAGGGCCTCGCCATGCCCCTTGCAGGTTTTTAGTGCCACGCCCGAGTATCCCAGTTGCCGCGAGAGCAACAGCGATTCGAGATCGACAAGGGATTCATCAATCACCACCGGCTTGATCCTGGCTGCCTCGTGCATCGTGTTCTCAAGATTGCTCCCCAGGTCACGGTTCGTCGGTTGCTCAATGTACTGGACCCGGGAGAGTGCCTGGGGGGACTGTTCGGTGAGCTGGCCGAGGAAATCAAGCACGTACTGAACGTTGGCGCATTTCTCGTTGAAGTCCAGTGAGTAGTACCACTGCTGGCAATCTCGCGACTCTTGTGCCTCTGCCGCTGCTCCTTCCACTGCCACGACCCGGGCGATATCCCAGGCCAGGTCATCTCCGGCGAGCTTGATCTTCATGTGCGTCAGGCCATCTGCACAGATCCATTCCCCCAGCGTTTCGGGGCCGCCGTCATCCAGGCGGCTTTCCAGGTCCCCGTCGGTCAGGGGATCAAGTGCTCCCACCAGGTGATACAGCGGCATGCTTTCCTGTGGCGTGCGGAGGGTGTACTGGTCAAGGTAGTGTCCGGAAAAATCCTCCCCCAGGTAATGCCCCAGGTCGCGGTTCAGGTGATCGGCGCCCAGCAGGTTGTAGCTGTTTTCTCCCAGTGCCTTCCCCAGTGCATCGTGGATGGCTCCGTCGGTGGGGCTGGCGGCAACCAGCTGCGCCAGCCGTGGCATCGATTCATCAATCGAGGCGGCCCGGTTTACTTCGTCGGCCAGGTCCTGGTACTGGCCACCCAGGTCATGCATGATCTCCAGCGGGTGGCCCTGGTCCTGGTAATCTGCCAGCAGGCGGGCTACTCGCTCCCCCAGTTGGACCATTGCCTCGAGCGTCTGATCCCCCTCGACCTGCTGGCTTGGCCATCCCCAGGCATTGCCCACCGGCATGGAACCGAACCCCCTGCCCGTTCTCCCGTCACGCGTTTCCACGTCCACCAGGACATTCAGCAGTGTCACGTCCTTGACCACCCGGCCACCGAATTTTATCGGTGTGCGGTAGTCGATCTGCTCAAGCTGCGTCTGGACCTGGAGAATTCGAATATCAGTTGGCTTGGACATGACAACTCACGCAAGGAACCAGGGCCTGGGCGGTTTGAGAGGTCATCGTAGTGGCCGTGAGAGATCGATTCAACCGCTCGGGCAGAACCTGCGGCGATGGATATGCCCGATGGCGCGTGTTAAGACTACAGCTGCTGATACTGGGGACCGCGCCAGGAGATTCTGACTGATGAAATCACTCATGCTGATCTTCCTCCTTCTGCCTGCCGCTGCGGTGGTGGCTGACGACCGGATTGCAACGGACGACGGTGAGGTTGTCGTGCATCCGGTTCGCCATGGGACACTGGTGCTAAGCTGGAAGAAGACGACGATCTACATTGATCCGGTCGGGGGAGCAGGGTTGTTCAAGGAGATTGCCCGACCTGACCTGGTGCTGGTGACCGATATTCACGGAGACCATTTTCACGCTCCCACGCTGGCAGCTGTCTCGACCGGAAAAACGAAAATCATTGCGCCGCAGGCAGTGATTGAGAAAATGCCCGAGGCACTCAAGAAGATCACCAGTCCGCTGGCAAACGGGAAGTCGACCAGGCAGCTGGGTGTCACGGTCGAAGCAATTCCGATGTACAACCTGACCAAGGAGAGACTGCGATTTCATACCAAGGGGCGTGGGAATGGGTACGTTCTCACGCTCGGCGGAAAACGCTTCTATGTCAGTGGCGATACCGAGGATATTCCCGAGATGCGAAGCCTCAAGGATATCGAGGTGGCTTTTGTCTGTATGAACCTGCCCTACACAATGGACGTCAAGCAGGCAGCCAGGGCGGTGCTGATCTTCCGTCCCCGGATTGTCTATCCCTATCACTACCGTGGCCAGGGAGGAACCAAGAGTGACATCGAGATGTTCCGGGCCCTGATCGGAGATGACCAGCCGATCGACGTGCGATTACGTGACTGGTACGTGGAGTGAGCAGCGTTACGATCAGGCGGCACGACGGACGACAACCGGTTCGATCGCGTTGGCATCCCTTTGCAGCAGTGCTCCATCGATAACGGCCTCGAGTGTCATCTCCTTGAGTTGCTGCTGCTGCCCCGCTGAGAGCCGTCGAACCGAGGTGTCTTCTGTGAGTTTTTGCACAACGATCAGGGTGGCCCGGCTGCGGATGTAGCCACGTGCCTCGTTGATGTCCATTGCCAGGATCCGATGGCGGATGCGGTCCCAGACCTGTCCCGCAGAGCGGTCTGCTGTCAACTGGACGGTACGACCGAGATCCTGCATTCCAAAGATCTTTTGTAGTGCGTTGAAAAATCGCATGGAGGAATCCTTTCGCTGCCTGGTGGAAGCCCGCATAAACCAAAAAATGGGTGCCCATATCAAGCATCGAACACTGCGGGGTTGTTTCTTGACTGGCAGGTGGGAGAGTCCAGGTAGACCGCGTGGGCAAAATAATCCAGTCAATTGGGCCTTCCCTGGAAGGCTCGAAAGGGAGCGGTGTCGTTACAATCGGAACCGGCGGCAAGGGTTTCCCAGCTGGCTTGACCGTAACCAGTACATGGCCTACGTTGAATTTCCGCGGCGCCGTAGCCAAGCGGCTAAGGCAGCGGATTGCAAATCCGCCATCCCGGGTTCGAATCCCGGCGGCGCCTCTCGCCAAGCGCCGGGCCGTCCACGTCCCGGCGTTTTTGGTTAGCTAACAGGTGATTTGTCTCCGTTGACCCCCTTTGTGACCATGCAATTTGACGCCCGTCGATACGATAATGACCAGGCGGTTTCGATTGTGATCGAAGAAGGCAGGCTTCTTTCGGTGACCTCGCTGATTGATCCGCCTGGGGATCTTCCCTGCATTGCCCCGGGGCTGGTAGACCTGCAGGTGAATGGCCATGGCGGGCAGGAGTTTAATGATCTTGACCTGACGATCGAGAAGGTGAGCCAGGTCAGTACTGCCATGGATGCGGATGGCGTGACTCGCTACTGCCCGACGGCAACGACGCAGAGTTTCGAGATGCTCTCGCACGCTATGCGGACGATTGATGAAGCCTGCAACCAGCTGCCTGAGGTGGCCCGGCGGGTTGCCTGTATTCACCTTGAGGGCCCCTACCTTTCACCCCAGGA
>JAPYUD010000059.1:0-12482 GCA_029936215.1 Pirellulaceae bacterium
AGCTTATCCATATTGGCATTGCCGTGGTGGAACAGGACGGCCGTTTCCTGGTCGGGGAGCGAACCGGAACAACTCCCCTGGCGGGCTACAGCGAGTTCCCCGGCGGCAAGGTGCAGGCGGGCGAGCAGCCAGCCGCGGCAGCCGTTCGTGAGTGCCTGGAGGAGACCGGTCTGGCAGTCACCATCCGTGGGAATTATCCCGGCTGTCGCCACCAGTATGATCATGGACTGCTGCAGCTCCATTTCTTTGACTGCACTCCCGTTGAGCCCACCCGCCCGCCGAAATCGCCTTTCCGCTGGGTCGACCGGGACCAGCTTGCCAACCTCTCTTTTCCTCCAGCCAACCGGGAACTACTGGCATTGCTTGGCGGTGAAAATCTGGCCTAGGTGGAATTCCAACCCAGATGTTAGATTATTGCCACCTCGGATGAGGGGGTTGCCAGGAATCTGCAGAGGGCCGCAGGAAGCGGCTGACAGCTGGCATCCGGACGTGAATGGAGTCACTCGGCATGGATGCACGGGCACGGAACCTGGTCTTTCTGGCTGCAATTTTTTCGCTGGCAGCAAGTCACCGGACGACGAATTTTCTGGTCAGTTGTGATGACCCGCTACTGGCCCGGCAGGTAGCCGAAACGGCAGAACAGTACCGTCGCCAGCTGGCTCTCTCCTGGCTGGGCCAGGAACTTCCTCGCTGGCAGGATATTTGCCCGATCCAGGTGAGAGTGGGCAATCGCCTGGGAGCCGGCGGCCAGACATCCTTTACCTTCGAAAACGGTCGTCCCGGTCGCTGGCAGATGATCATCCAGGGATCCCGCCAGCGGATCCTTGACAGCGTTCTGCCCCACGAGATCACGCATACCGTCTTCGCCTCTCATTTCGGGCAGCGACTGCCTCGCTGGGCGGACGAGGGTGCCTGCACGACGGTGGAGCATTCCAGCGAGCGGCGCAAGCAGCAGCAGTTGCTGATTCAATTTCTGACCACGGACCGGGGCATCCCTTTTAACGTCATGTACCGTATCACGGAGTACCCTGAGGACATCATGCCGCTTTATGCCCAGGGTTATTCTGTGGCTCGTTACCTGCTGGCACATGGTGGCCGGCGACGTTTCGTGGCCTACCTGGAAACAGGCCTGGCACGTGGAAACTGGGACGAGGCAACCCGGAAAACCTACGGTCTGGCCGATCTCTCACAGCTTCAGACCAGCTGGATCTCCTGGGTCCAGCAGGGGTGTCCTGCCCCGGCCCAACCTGCAACCGCGGTACGCCAGGCATCGGCCAAGATCCCCGCTGGCAGGACGTCCTCACCCGCCAGTGACTGGCGACAACGCAACAGCCCGCTGCTGGTCCCGGCGGTTCATTCCCAGCGGACAACCGGCAGGCTTCGGCGATAACCCGCGTTCCAGCCCTTCTCAGGACGTGGTGGTAGCAAAGAAGAGCCGGGTCAGGTGGTAAAAGACGGGAGCAGCAAAGCAGAGCGAATCGATACGATCGAGCACTCCCAGGTGGCCGCGGACGAGTGTCCCGTAGTCCTGCACGCCACGATCCCGCTTGATTGCCGACATCGTCATTCCTCCGGCAAAGCCCATGATGGCGACAATCATCGACATCAATGCCGCTTCCCAGACCTGAAATGGTGTGACCCACCAGAGCAAACTTCCCAGCAGGGAGGTGGAGCAGATCCCACCGATCAACCCTTCCCAGCTCCGGTTGGCGTTGACCTTCGGGGCAATAATTCGACGGCCAACGAGCTTTCCCCAGCCATACTGCAGCACATCCCCGGCCTGGGTAATGAGCACGAAGAAGGCGAGCAGCCCGGCCGTGCTTCCCTTCCAGGGCTCCCCATCCACTCGCGTTTCCAGGTCCAGTTGCAAAATGGCGGGTGTGTAACTGAGGGCATAGACACAGATCAAAAGTCCGACATGGATCTTTGCCGAGCGTTCAAGGAACCGTTTCTCGTCCCCGGAAATGGCAATCCTGGCCGGGATAAACAGGGAGGCATAAACCGGGATGACGATACTGAACAGCGAGTACTCGTTCATGCCAATCAGGACATACTGCAGCGGGGTGAAGGCAAAGAAAACCCAGAACAGCGTGCGGTGGTCACCCCCCCGCGTGGGAGTCATGGTGATGAACTCCCTCAACGCCCAGAAAGAGACAAAGAAGAAGAGCACGACGGCGCCGATTGGACCGAGGATGAAGCTTGCGACCAGGATCGACATCATCATCCACCAGGTACGTACCCGGTGCCGAAATGTCCGCACCTGGGCGACATTTACTGTCCCATCCGCCTGGCCGCTAATCAGCCGGCCCAGCAGGGAGGCCGTCACCAGCAGCAGCAGCAGGATGCCAACCAGCCACTGGGTTCGGACATCATCCAGCAAGGGAGTTGCCGCGAGCATGGGGAAATAACCTACCATTCGTTGTCCGCTTTCCTGGCCATGGGCTACATCTCCTTGAGTCGCTGGACAGCTTCACGTGCCCGTTCAAGAAAGTCCATCTTCTTCTCGTCATTCTCCAGCCAGATTGGTGGCCCTATCGTAATACAACTCAACAGGGGCACTGGCAGGAACTCGCCGCGTGGCAAGACGCGGTTAAGGTTATCCATGTAGACGGGGACCAGTTCCAGGTCAGGGCGTTTCCTGGCCAGGTGATAAAGACCACTCTTGAAGGCAATCATCTCCTCACCGGTGTTGCGCCGTCCTTCCGGGAAGACGATCAACGAGTGCGTGTCTCCCATCGCGTCGACCATGAACTTCACCGGGCTCTTGTGCACCTTGATGTCCTTGCGGTCGATCAGGACCACGTTCAGCTGCGAGGCAATGTGTCGTCGCAGGCGGGTCTTCTCCCAGTAATCACGGGCGGCTACGGGACGTGTCAGCGTGCGGATATGCCGAGGCAGTGAGGCCCAGAGGACCAGTGCATCGAGGTGGCTGGTATGGTTGGCAAAGTAAATTCGCTGGTAGTTCTCCGGATCACAGTTCAACCAGCGGACACTTGCCCCACTGATGAGTTTTGCTGCCACGGACAGGACATGGGCCGTTAATTTCATCTGGAATCAACCACGGAATGGTTTCACCGAAAACCCCTCCTCCCAACCAGTCTCCCGCCCGGCAGGATTGGTCGATATGGTTGTGCTCTCCTGGAAGTCAGACCGACAAATAGCACACCGGGCGGAAACAAACCTCCAATAATACCATCCCGGTTCATGCCTGTTCTATTCTACCAGCCCGCGAAAGAAGGCCGTAGCACCCCGATCGTCGTGTGAATCCTGCTAAAATCAGTTTTTTGCTGGAACCCCCCTCTTGCCGTAGACTCCCATGCAGCATGCCATTGTACTTTCCCTGGATCGCCTCTCCCCTTCCTTCCTGGGACCCTACGGCAATACCTGGCTGGAAACTCCTGCTTTCAATCAGCTTGCAGACGAATCCCTGCTGGCACAGCAGATGCTCGCTGACAGCCCCGACCTGGAATTGCTCTTTCAGTCGTTCTGGAAGGGAACCCACGCTGCCATGCCCCCGGCATTTTGTCAGCAGGCCCCCTCCCTGCCCAGCCAGCTTGCCGAAAAGAATATTCCAACCACGCTGATTTCCGATGACGAATTGGTAACGCGCTGGGCCGGGGACCATGGATTTGATGAAATCTGCCCCGTGCCAGCACCCCTGTCGATGACTTCTGCAGCGAGCATTGCCGAGACCCAGCTGGCCCGGGTCTTTGCAACGGCTATCGAGTGGCTGGAAAGTCGGCTCGCTCCGAGTGACCATCCCCAGCTGCTCTGGATCCATGCACGTGCAATGCAGCAGAGCTGGGACGCCCCACAGCAACTGCGACAGCAACTGGTGGACGAGGAGGACCCGGAGGTCCCGACCCTGGTCGAAACGCCCAGTCTTTTCTCAGAGGACCCACTGGACCCGGACACCCTGCTGGGATGGTCACAATCCTATGCCGGGGAGATCCTTGCCCTGGACAGCTGTCTTCACTGGTTGCGGTCGGAGATGGAGAATCATGCCGGCCTGGCAGACTCGATGTTCATTACCACCGCACCGCGCGGGTTCCCGCTGGGGATCCACGGCCACGTCGGTAGCTGCTGCCCGGCGCTCTTTAGTGACCTGCTCCAGGTGCCAGCATTTATCCAGCTTCCAGGAGACCAACGGGAGTCTTACCGCGAACACAACCTGCTCCAGCCTGCAGATATCTTCCAGGTCCTGTGCACATGGTTTGGCATCGACAGCGAGTTACCTGGCCGCTTTCGTTTCCAGGCAGGCGACGATTTCTGCAATCCGGCTGACAATTACAGTTACTCTCTCGATGGCAAAAAAACAGCCATCCGCACACCGGCCTGGTTCTGCCGTTTCGACGGGGAGGGTGGGATAGAGCTATTTGCCAAGCCGGATGATGCCTGGGAAATAAACGAGGTTGCCGGCCTGCGACCCGATATCGTGGAAGCGATGACCGATTTCCATGCGGCGATAGAGGAGTCTTACGAATCCGCCTCGTCGACTCGCCCTCCCCTGCCTTCCCTGCTAGCAGACCACTGGCACTAGCAGCCGGGATAAAACGAGCTTGTTTTCAAGCGAAAGTCGAATCTCTCTGGAGCAGCTCGGTTGAGGCGACTATAATTCGCCGTCTTTTTATGGAACTTCCTCACTGGCTCCCCCATGCCGATGATCGGACAAGGACGTCCGCCATTGCACCTTCCTCCATGGACATTGCCTGTCCTGGCGTGCCTGTTATTATGCGCCGCCCCATGGAATCCGGTGGCCCCTGGCCAGCCCCCAACGGCGGCACTGACAGAGCCAGGTGCCCAGCTGGCCAATCCATCCTCTCGCTCACCGACGGAGATAGACCCCACGGGCGAAAATCCTCATGAGCAGCTGGAGCTGCGTCTGCGGATCGCCTGGGGAGATGGTCCGATGCGCCGCTGGCGTGGGAGCATGCGACTCAGTTCCGGAAATTTCAGCCAGCTGGTCCCACGAGGTCTGCTAGCGGATTCGGCGGCGGCAAGCTTTCTCGACCAGGGGGAGCTTGTGATCCGGCAGCCCTCATCTCGCCAGCACGATGCCGTCGACGTTACGATCCGGGCCCCGCGGACTGCCGAGCTGGAAATTGACCTGGCATCCAGCGACGAGATCCCCGCCGGTCGCAGGAAACCCAGCCCGATCAGGATTCCCATAAGCGACCTGATCAATCACACGGTGGAGAGGACCCTGGATACTCGCGGCAATCATCGCCTGCTCCTGTCCCGTGTCCCTGGAGACAAGCTCCGTGTTCATTTCAGCCAAACTTACAAGGGCAACCGGTTTGCCCCAATCGTCCCCACTCCATCCATGGTCTACCGCCAGGGGGAGATGCTCCGGCTCTCCATCACCCCTCATGAAACAGGGCTTCCCCTGTCAGCCTACCACCGCTGCGTGGTCCAGCTCCGCAGGTCGGGGAGCGAGGAGGTCCTGGCCGATGTGCACCCGGCAATGGTCGGGGAAAGGACGGGGGCGGGGTCACGGATCAGTGATGCCTTTATCCCGCTTGACCATCCCGAGGGTGTTTACGACCTCAGGATCAACGTCTACCAGCGAAAATTCAGCCGGGGTGGACTCTCTCCGCTGCTGGAGCTCTTCGATGCACTGAAGCTGGAACGGACCCTCCAGCTGGTCATTCTCAGTGACACCCGGCCGGCCAGCAGCGAGGGACACTGGAAGGAGCTTTTCCAGCTGGATCCGGCCAATCCTGCCTGGTGGCACTGGATGAAAAACCTGCCCCAGGCCAAGGTCATCCCGGGACTCGGCCAGAAACCGATGGACAACGGCCATTCCACGGTCATCGCCCGTGGTGAACAGCAGTGGACCGAGCTGGCACCGGGAGGCTGGCAGACCTTCCCCCTGCCACTGGACCACGCTGGTCAATTGCACGAGCTGGAAATCGAGATACCCAACGACAGGCAACAGACACTCGGGATCAGCATCATCGAGCCGGGGGAATCGGGACAGGCTGTGCCCCTCGGCATCGATTCCGGGATCGATATCCCATCGACACGCTGGACCCGGCAATTCCGCCTGGAACATCACCGCCTGGTTTTCTGGCCCAGGACCTCCAGCCCCCTGTTGATGCTGACAAACAACCAGTCCGACAAGCCGGCGACCTTCGGACAAATAACGCTGCGACATCACGAGGGAAGCTGGTCACCCTCCCGGCCACCTCGCGGCGGGCGGCACGTGGCTGCCTTTTACGAGAAGCCTCTTTTCCCCGAGAATTTCGGGGCAGCGAAAACTGTCGACTCGCAAGATTCAGAAGATCTCAACGACTGGACCAGGTTCTACCAGGGCGGAGAAAGACTGGTCCGGTACCTGCCGCATGCCGGCTACACTGCCGCCATTATCCCGGCTCGTTGTGACGGCGGCACTCTCTTCCCCAGCCACCTTGCACCAGGCACTTCCAAGTACGAGGGAGATGCCTCTTTCCGTTCCAGCCATATCCGCAAGGATGTACTGGAGATGCTGTTCTGCCAGTTTGACCGGGAAGGCCTGAAACTGATCCCGGCGATCCAGTTCAACATGCCGTTACCGGAGCTGGAACAACAGATCCGCGCCAACACGGATCGTGCGAGAGGAATCCGTCTTGAGGGTCCCGCTGCAAAACCCTGGACCGAGATCCATCCCCCCGTGGCAGGAATGGCCCCTTACTACAACCCAATCGACTCACGTGTCCAGAAGGCGATGCGAGCGGTCGCCTCGGAAATCACGCAAAGGTATGGTCATCATGCCAGTTTTGGTGGCCTTGCCATCCAGATGACCACGAATGGGTATACCCAGCTTCCCGGGGACGACGCCGGTATCGACCGCCAGACGCTTGCACGATTTGTCCAGGAGGTTACCGCTGGAAACCCACCCACCGCACCGGTCGATCCAACCACCTCTGCCTGGCGGCAGCAATGGAGAGACTGGCGCTGCAGGCAACTGGCGAGCCTGTACCACCGGATGCAGCAGGACCTGCAGCAGGACATCCAGAAGATTAACAAGTTCGCCGGTGCTCAACTCTACCTCTGCCCGGGGGACCTGCTGGGCCATCCCCATGTCATATCCCAGCTGCGTCCACGCTTGCCCCAGTCCGGTTCACTCTCCGAGGCCCTGCAGATACTCGGCATCAACCCGGCACTGCTTTCCAGGGAACCAGGCCTGACCTGGCTGGAACCCTCCCTGTCTGCGCCGCTGACCAACATCCAGCTGCAGGCCACCCAGCTGGCAACACAGGGTCCGCTCCAGCCATCACTCGACCCGGCCCTGCCAGCGCAGGCCGGGGCACAGTTCTTCCATACACCTCAAATCCGGCAACTCTCCAATTTTGACTCTCGTAACCTGACCCCGACGAAGAACACCAGGACCCTGCTGATTGCCACCATCCCGGCTGCTGGAAATGCTGCCCGCCGCAACTTTGTGCAAGCCCTGGCAAAGCGCGACATGCAGATCCTCGTGGAGGGTGGCTGGACCTTGCCGCTGGGACAGGAAGCCGCCACTCGCCGTCTGTTCCAGACCTATTCGCAACTCCCTGCCGGACAATTTGAAGAGGGACCCTCATCGCAACCGGTGCTGGTTCGACAGAAACGGCAGGAACCCAACTCCTTTGTTTACATGCTCAACACCGCACCCTGGCCTGTCGAGGTAACTCTCCAGATCACGATTCCCGGCACGCTCCTGCCCAGGCCGCTGGACAACCGTACCGAATCCACCTTCCGGCGAAACGGCCAGCAGGTCGAGTGGAGAGTCAGGCTGGAACCCTATGACCTGCACGCTGCCAACCTGGCGGGCTCCCGTTTCTCAATCGAGAAGCTCAGCGTTTCATACGATCAGACGATCCCGCAGGACCTGCAGCAGGACATCCATGCCATCAACCAGCTTGCCAATATCCTGGACCGCCGAAAACCAATCCCCCTGCTGACCAATCCTGGTTTCGAGTTGACCCGGGACATCGTGGTTCCAGACAACTCCCGTCGTCGCCCCGTGGGAGGTCTCGTCCCGGTCGGCTGGGTCTCTAACTCGATCCCTGATGCGAACGCGGAGGTTGCGGACATCTCCACGTCCGTCCAGGGAAACCGGTGCCTGGGGATGTACCGCGGTCCCCGTTCGACTGGTCCCCTCTGGATCCGCAGTGACCCCTTTCGCCCTCCCCGGTCAGGCCGGATCGCGGTCTCGGCATGGCTACGAGTCCCGGATGAAAGCCAGCAACCGGCACTGCGAATCGCCATCGAGGGAAAACTGGATGGAAAAGTCTATTACCGGCCACGCACGGTTGGGCGAATGGAGAAGGGCCAGTCCCAGTCCCGAGTCCGTAAGATCAGCGATACCTGGACCGAGTTCCTGCTCCTGGTGGATGACCTCCCGGTGAGCGGGCTGACCGAACTGAGAGTCGGGTTTGACCTGATGTCCGGTGGCCAGGTCTGGATTGATAATGTCCAGGTTTATGACACCTGGTTCCAGCAATCCGAACAGCGTGAACTGCTGCGCAGCATTGCACTTGCCTACTCTCACCAGACCAATGGCCAGGTTTCCGATTGCGAGCAATTCCTGCAGGGCTACTGGCCACGTTACCTGAGGACGTTTGTCCCTCGCAACGAGCTGCGGATCGCAGAAGCTCCTCCGATCGAGGTCCCCTCGAAGTCTCTCCAGTCCACTCTCGAGGAAGTCTGGAAACGGTACGAACCCCGCCGGCTCCTTCCCTTTTACCGCTAGTCGCCTGGCTCGCGTGCTCGGGCTGATCACGAGTAAAGCGGAGGGCAAGGGACTCGAACCCTCAACCCCTTGCGGGGCACCTGATTTCGAATCAGGCTGCTAGCCAATTCGCGTACCCTCCGGGTTCGCACTCATAATGTGTACTCATCGGCTCGCCCAAGGGCAAGTAGGACACTCCCTCGCGGTCACCATGCATCGTGACCCCTATAACCGCTGCAAACAGTCAGCCAGGAACGGACCAGGTTGGCTGGTTCTTGATCTTCCGGTTATTGCGCATTGACCCGCTGTACCTGCCAGACGAGGAATACTCCCCCTCCTCACCCTGGCAGGTCGATATTTTCCATCAGCACCCCGAATTTGCCTTTCCAGGAAAGCAGGTCGATACGATGGCCACCAAGAGATCCTACCGCGTTGTCATGCGAAGTCCGGAGAATGATCTGCGGATGAAAGACTACCTCTCTCTCAAGGCCCTGCTGGGTGATTATTCCAAGGTCGGGATTGACGACTCCAGCACTGACCTGACGCTCCGTGGAGAACCGGTTCTCCGTGGCCTGGTTGGCCCCATGGCCGAGGACGGCAACGTGGTCCGGTACGAGACTCCTGAAGTCTTCGAATCTCTTACCAAGAAGTGGTTTCACGAGGACAAGCCACGACGCCGACCCTCACGTGCCGCCAGCGAATGCTGAGATTCGCTCACGCTGCTCTTTCCCGGTGACGCATGGTATCATACCGACCATGCTCGATCCGGATGTCCTGGCCCTGTTACGTTGTCCGATTACCCATTCACCGCTCTTTCCGGCCAGTGAACGGGTCCTGGAACAACTCAACGAGTTGATCGAGCAACGGCAACTCACCTCTCGCCTTCAGCTGACAATCGAGATGCCACTCGATGGGGCACTGCTTAACAGCGAGTGCAGCTGGGCCCTTCCGATCCACGGGGAGATTCCTGACCTGAATCCCGATGATGCGCTGGACCTGTCTGGAGTCGATATTGACAACCCCAGTGGATAATCTGCACCTGCTTTTTCGAGGAGTTAAAAGTGGCGGAACCAACGATCTTCAAGCGGATCATCGATGGCGAAATCCCTGCCGATATTGTCCATGAGGATGATCTCTGCCTGGCATTCACGGATATCAACCCCCAGGCACCGGTCCACCTGCTGGTGATCCCTCGCAAGGAAATCCGTTCGCTCGATGCCCTGGAGGATGAGGACAAGGCACTGGTTGGCCATCTCCACATGGTGATACGGGACCTTGCCAGGGAGCGGGGACTGGACAACGGCTACCGGGTCGTCGTCAACTGCGGAACTGACGGGGGCCAGACCGTCGATCATCTTCATTTCCACCTGCTTGCCGGTCGGGCCCTGCAATGGCCACCGGGGTAATCACCGCTGGTAGACGGGAAGCTGGCGGTAAGAGACGGTAAGAGCAAGGACGGTCATCGCCGTCTTGTAGGGATCCCCCCAGGAGCCACTCTGCTGCTGGTGATCGAGGGAATTCTGGTACATGCCGCTTGCCCAGGTATCCCAGTACTTTCCACCCAGCTGGAAGCTGGCCTGGCTACAGTAGTAGATGCCGTAGAAAAAGTGACTTCCTCCCCATCGCTGGTTGAGGTTATTCGCGAGCATGTAATCTCCCGCCCGTGGAAGCATCTTGTCAGCATGGTGGCCACAGAGCGCCATGCAGAGGATGCCCACGCCGGTCATCGCAGGCTTGCCACCCTGGGAAGGCTGGTAACTGAAGCCCTTCTCCCCGTTGGCACCAGGTGGCTGACAGCGAACGACGAACTGGACCGCATCATTAATCGCATCGTTTGGAATCGCAGCACCATTAATCTTCGCGGATCGAAGTGCCATGATGGCCCAGCCAGTCAGTGACAGGTCAGCATCTCGACTCTGTGGCTCGTAGCGCCAGCCACCCTTGAAGCGGGGATCCTTGGGTACCTGCTGTGCAGTCAGGATCAGTGAAAGGGACCGAGGAAGCACGTCATCGATCCGCTCCTGCCGCTGCGGGTCAACCATTCCTGACACCTCGGAGAGGAACAGCGTGGAGATGCAATGGGCATACATCTTGCCCTGCGCCGAATGCAACAGGTATCCAGATGGCTTGCCGTCACGTATCTGCTCATTGGAAAGAACAAAATCAATACTGCGATTGATGTTCTCACCGAAGGGTCCCAGGCCAGGCGTGTAACCCTTGGACAGGAAAGCCATTCCTGCCAGGGCCGCCATCGCCGTCGTCTGACCATACTGTCCCGGAAAGGATCCATTCTCTGCCTGCTGGGTCGCCAGGTACTCCAGCGCCTTGTCGACCGACGTGTCGATCAGATCCTTGTACTTCAACAGGGCCTCGGATTCCTCGTCCGGCCTGGCAGTTCGCTCGCCCTGGATAACAACCGCCACGAAAAGCAGTAGCAGCACGGCCCACTTCTTACTGTGATTCATCGCGACTCCCCTCCCCTGAAGAGGCACCTTTGCGAGCCAGTTCACTGAAGTACCGCCGCACCAGTTCACGGTACTCCTCTGGTACTCCACGAGCCTCTGCCTGCATGATCTGGTTCTTGAGCCGTCCTGGAAGCCGTGTCCAGTCACTCCTGGAGATCTTGTACTTCCGCAACAGTTGCTCGGTCGTGTTCTCCATGGTACCGCCCTGTCGTCCCTGTTCCCCCTGCCCGGGTGCCGCCTCCTGGGCCGGGGTGGCCGGGTTCTGTGAGGGCTGACCTGGCTGTTGCTGCCCAAGCTGGTTGCTTGGCGGTGCATTACCAGGAGCAACCTGGTCGGAGGGTACGCCCGCCTCCATGGCCGCCTGCATGGCTGCATCGGCAAGCGCTTCTGCTGCCGCGGCGGCCGCTTCTGCTGCCGCTTCCGAATCCACCGGCATCGGCATCGGCTCTCCCGCTTCCGATAACTCCGCCGCTGCCTCGGCTGCCTCTTCAAAAGCCTCCAGCAATGGATCAGTTTCCGCGGGCAATGGCTGGCCCTCGGGAGTTGCCCCCAGGTTTGCCAGCTGCGCTTCCACCTGCTCTCCAAACTGCTGGAGCGATTCGGCCGTGTTCTGTAATTGCTCGGCTGCCTGCTCCTGGGCCTGCTGGGCCTCTCCAAGAGCTTGCTGCATTTCCGCCTCGCCAAGTGGCATCGGTGAACCCTCGGCTGGCTCCGCACCCGGTTCCGGACTTCCCTCCGCTGGCTCGGCCCCGGGTTCAGGGCTTCCCTCGGTCGGTTCTGCACCTGGCTCGGGACTTCCCTCGGCTGGTTCTGCACCTGGCTCCGGGCTTCCCTCGGCGGGCTCGGGCGGAGCCCCTTCTGGCGGTGCTTCACCAGGCATCGGAGTCGGCGTCAGCTGGGCCAGCTGCTCCTGGGCCTCTTCGGCCTGCTCGGCTGCCTCGCTCGATTGCTCGCTCGCCTGCGCGACCGCCTGCTGGGCAGGTTCCGCCTGGTTCATCGCCTCGACCTGCTGGTTCAGGTTCTCGACTTCCTCGGCGAGTTCCTCCGCCTGGGCCGCGAGTTGCTCCTGCAGCAGCTCGATTGCTTCCTCGATATTCCCCTCGTTTAGCGCCTCCAGCTGCTCGGCAACCGCCTCCTGACGCTCGGCCAGCTCCTGGACCTGCTCGGCCAGTTCGTTCTCAAACATCGGTTCGCCTGCTTCCGGCTCTCCTTCCGGGTCATCACCTGCTTCCGGCTCTCCTTCCGGGTCATCACCAGGTTCGGGCGTTCCTTCCGGGTCATCACCAGGTTCGGGCGTTCCTTCCGGGTCATCACCAGGTTCG
>JAPYUD010000060.1:0-9243 GCA_029936215.1 Pirellulaceae bacterium
CGCTAAGCGAGCCATAGCGCTTGGTCAGACCCTGGATGTTAATCATGTTCCGGCAGCCTGTAGAATTTGCCTGGCCGGTCTCGTCAGAACGATGCTTCGACAAACTAGCGATTGAAGAGAAAGGATGGGTTGTTGATCAGGGCCCAGGCAAGATCCTGGAGTCCGATCAGTCGCTTGTTCTTCAATAATTCCTCGGCACTGGCGACGGTCGCCTGCAATTCCTGCCATTCCTTGTCAGTCGCCCTGTACTTCTCCAGCAGGACAGCCTTCTGCTCGTCGTTTCTTTCAGCGGCAGGAACTGCCAGCAATGCTGCCAGGTCCGCGGGAACTGACTGGAGCTTCAGGGGCCGCGGTGATCCGCTGACCGTGATTCGGAATTTCCCAAGCAGGTGGGTGTCGTCGAACTGGAAGTTCATTGTCAGGGTGAGCTGGCTTCCCCCCTCGCCGACCACGTCCGCTGCAGTCTCGATGATCGCGGTGTGGATCTTGTTGAACTGGGGAGCCACGGCCCAGCCAGTGCCCACGTTCCCGTCGATTACCGAGGTGATGGCATAGCCAGTCTGGCTGAAACTGGCAGTTGCATTCTGCAGCTTGACCGGGGAACTCTTTTCCAGGTCAGCGAGCGAGGCAGATGTCGCCGTCAGTTCCGCAAGAACGAAGTTGCCATTATCGGCACGTCCGGGACCACCAGCGGATAGTGACTTGTCGTTCATCGCTTCCAGCCGTAGCCCGGTGATCTTCTCCAGGGGGCTCTTCAGCTTGAGGTTGTAGGTTCCCTTGCCATTGGCTCCTGTTACGAGGATGGAACCGTCGTCTGCGGCTGTCAGGGTTGCCCCGTTGGAGGCGGTCAGCTCGGTGTACTCCACTGCCTGCCAGGCTGTTTCGGCGAGCATGTTCTTCTCCCATGTTGCCTGCCTCTCGGGCACGCCCTGCTCGTAGTCCGCCAGCTGTTTCTTCAGCTCCTCCAGGTCACTGCCGGTTTCGTTAAGGGCAGAGATGCCCAGTTCCTGTTCCTGGCGGGTTGGATAGCGAGCCAGGAAACGGAGAAAGATCTCGTCAATAAGTTGCTTGTCATCCTTGATCTCGGACTCCAGGCGCGTCAGGGCATTTGCCGGATCGGCAATCGCATTGGCAACCGTGGGACCGTTAACCAACTTCATCACGGGTCCCAGGACCATCCCCGTCGTGCGGTCGCACTCACAGGCACTTTCCCTGGCAGGTCGTCCGAAATCGTCCAGGAAAGGGACCTTGATCCCGGCATCGGGAAGCTCGGCAGCTCGGAACCCCGCCGGAACACCGGGAATCTTGAGCTGGGATCCGGTCGCCAGGTGAATTGCATCAAACAGCACTTCCGCCGGCAGGCGGCGGGGCAGGGAGTGTGAGTAGTTAATCACATCATCCGCATTCCACTCGTTGACCGAGACCGAGTGCTGGTACGTGCGTGAATTACAGATCACCCGCATCATGTGTTGCACGTCAAAGCCACTGTCAAGGAAATCCTTGGTGAGGGCATTAAGAAGTTCCGGGTTGCTGGGCGGATTACCTGCGCGAATGTCATCGATCGGTTCAATGATGCCGGGCCCGAAGAGATAGCCCCAGAGCCGGTTTACGTAACTGCGTGCGAAGTACTGGTTTTTAGGTGAGGTGATCCAGTGGGCAAGCTGGTCACGGCGGCTGGCCGAATCCGGGAGTTCGTCGTCATGCTCGTAAGGGAAGGAGGGTGGGGTGATTTCGCCAGTGCGGTCATGTGTCACTTCCCCACTGCCGGAATCAAAAATCACCTCGACCAGTGGCTTGGCCCCCTCGACAGCCGTGCCACCAATTTTCTTGCCGGCAAAGGCAGGATCTTCCTTGCGGCCGATCTGGGCAAAGTAGGCAGCCAGGTAGTAGTACTGATCCTGGGTCCAGCGTTCAAAGGGGTGATCGTGACACTTGTTGCAGTTAAAACGGACAGCCAGGAAAAGGTGCGTGGTATTCTCCATCAGGCTCGCCGGATCACGAAGGACCTTGTAGTAGGCCGCGGGCGGGTTATCAATCGTGGATCCACTGGCAGTGATTACTTCGCGGGCCATCTGGTCGTATGGCTTGTTAGTCGCAACCGAGTGCTTGATCCAGTTCCGCAGGGCAATCGATCCCTCCTCTCCCAGGAACTTCCGGTTCACCTGCAGGAGGTCAGCCCACTTGTTCGTCCAGTGCTCCACGTACTCCTTGCTCCCAACCAGACTGTCGATCAGTTCAGTTCGCTTCTCGCGGCTTGGCTGCTCGTTTTCCAGGAAGGAGTGAATCTGGTCTACCGTGGGAGGAAGGCCGGTGAGGTCAATGAAGACCCGCCGGATGAAACTCTCATCCGTGCTTAAATCACTGGGGAGGACCTTGACCTGTTGCAGCTTCGCGTAGACATGGGTGTCAACGTAGTTGTAGTGCTCGGGTTCCTTCCAGGAAAAACCACTGCGGTCACCCATCACGGTGAGCCTGGTTGCTGCATAGGCTCCCTCGTATCGAACCAGTACAGGGGATTCACCCCGTCGTAAAACCGTCAGCAGGCCGCTCTTGGCAGCATCGATGATCTCGATGTCCCCACTCTCGATGAATGCTTCGGCAGTTACGTCCCTGACCGAGCCATCGGTATAGGTTGCCAGTACCGACATCTGTTGCTTCATGCCGGCTCGCGGAACGACCGGGTTTATCGGAAGCACCTGGATCGAGCTCACCCGGGGACTCTCCAGGTCCAGCTTGGCTCCAGAAGAAATCCAGCCACGCAGAAGCTGGTAGTGTGTGCTTCCAGTTTTCGTCTGTGCTCCACCGACGTGCGGAATAGAACCCGTCGACTTGAGCAGCATCAGGCTCTGGTCCGGAGCGGCACGGTTAAAACGGCGCGAACCAACATCGTCAGTCAGGGCGCGGTGATCGTAGAGCGGATCGTAGCCCCGAAGGGAAAGCTTGAAGCCATTTTTCCCGACCCGTGAACCATGACAGGTTCCGGCATTACAGCCCAGCTTGGAAAGCGTCGGCTGCACGTCCTGGACAAAACTGACCGGTCGGGCAACCTCCAGGTTGGTGACCTCTACCGGAAGCTGGACCTTGAATTTTCCAAAACGGAAAGTAAGTTCGTCAGTTCCGTTGGTGACCGGACGAACCAGCCCGTTTTCTGATACCCGGACAATCGAGGAATTGCTCTCCACGCTCGCCATGCGTGTCAAGTCGACCGATTCGCCTGTCTTGAGTGTTCCGGTGAGTAAGATCTGGCGATAAGCAAATGGGCTGCCAAGCTTCACCTGGTCCGGGTAGATTGCCAGCGAGATGACCTTGAGGTTCTTGGGAAGCACCTCGGCCTCGGTCGTTTCCTCCTCCGCAAATGCAGTCGAGATGCTGCCTGCCAGCAACAGGCAGAGTCCAGCTCGAAACCAGTTCGTTTTTGTTGTCTGCATGGTTCGCCTTTTTCAGTGCGAAAGAAACGTGGTGTTGTCTGTTGTTGGGATCGTGGTCTGTGTGGTGGAGCGGGTTATTGTTCGTTGCCGGTCGTAGCAACTGTCTCGCTCACGGTGACCGGGATAAATGCCTTGATCAGCTCACCGGTCTCTGCATTCACCAGGTAAACCTGGCCGTCAAAACCAGCTGCTGCAATGGTCTTGTTGTCGTGGCTGAAATCCACACTGTAGATTCCCCCGCCGGGAACCTCGAAGGTAGAGACAACCGCGGCATCCGCATAGTTGTAGACGCGGACTTCTCCTGTTCCGTTGAAACTGCTGCCAGCGGCAATGCGGTTACCATCATGGCTGAAGCTGACGGCGAAAAGACGTCCCGGCATCTGTGGAAAGGCACGGATCAGGTTGTAGTCATCGCCAATCTTGCGGGCCTTGTCCCGGATCATCTTGTAGATTCGTGGAGTCCCGTCGGCGCCGCCGTTGAGCAATTCGTCCTTGGTAGGATGCCGGGCGACCGCATGGAGTCCCCCCTTGAGCGCCCCGGGCGTGATACTGGTGATATTGTCAACGAACCGTTGCGTGTCGACCTTGATCAATTTCATCGAGCGGTCACGGCTGACCGTGATCAGGTGGTCACTCTTGGTCGAAAAAACCGTGTCCAGAACCCAGTCACTGTGGGCCCCGTTGAAAAGAGCCTGCTTGCCCGTTGCCGCCTGGATGCCCCGGATCGTGTTATCCGGACAGCCAAAACCGATCATCTTTCCGTCCGGGGACCAGCTGGCACCGTAAAGCGTGTCGTAGCCGTGGTTGATAGAGTAGAGCAGCTGGAGTTTTTCCACGTCCCAGACCTGGATCTCACCAAACCTCCCGGGGGATCCACCACAGGCGACGAGTTTCTTTCCATCCGGAGAAAAGCGGGCAGATTCAATTCGCGCGGACATGCCAATCAGGCGGCCGTGAAGGCCTGATCCGTCGGCACGGTGCAAGAGGACCTCGTGGTAACCAGAGACAGCCAGCAGCGTGCCGTCCGGGGAATAGTTGACAGAGGTGATCACGGGGGAAGCCTGGTACGTCGGTGGATGCTCTGCATCGAATACCACGCGGGCGGACGCCGGAGTATCATCCTTGGCTCCTTCAGAAATCCAGCGGCTGATTAACTCGATTTCAACCGCAGCCAGCGGATCTTTCCCCTTGGGCATCTCCGCCTCGCCGTCGCTCGGAGTGATCTGGCTGATCAGGTAACTTTCGGCCGGCTTACCAGGGACGATTGCCGCTTCCCCCGATTCCCCCTCGGAAAGAAGTAAATCGAAAGCGGTCATCACGTACTCTCCACCCCGCTTGGCCGGCTGGTGACAGCCCTGGCAATTGGCCTGGAAGATGGGGCGGATATCCTTGAAGTAACTCAGCGGCTGGTCTTCTACTGGCTTTTCATCGGCAAGGATCGGAATCGAGACAAGCAGTGCCAGGATCGCCGCCGGGAAGAAAAAACGATGTGTCATGGTAATGGAACCCGTTGTGCACATGGGGTGTTGGAACAGGTATGGCAGCCGGATGACGATTGCCCTGAGGAGAGACTGTCTGCAGCAGTTAATGGAGCTTCTGAATCTGTTGATACCGTACTATAACCTTCCCTCCAGCGAACCACAAACGACAAATAAAGGCGCTCGGAATGCTGGCACCGGGGTGCCAGCAAAGGTCTTCCGAAAATGACCATTTAGTGGTTGCTTTCCCACCTTCGCGGTACGCTGTCGATGATGGAAATGACTCTCGATGTCCCTCGGAAGGAGCCGGACCATGGACCAGCAGGACAGCGTATTCAGGCAACTGTTACTGAAAGTAAGATCGGGCTGTGAATTTTCGACGAGCGAACTGGTGGAATCCATGTCAGGGCATATCTGCCGGGTTATTGATCGCCGACTGGATTATCGCTTGCGGCGAAAGTATGACGTCGATGACCTGCAACAGATGGTCTGGGCCTCTTTCTTTCGCCAGCGGTGGAGGGTGACGGATTTCGAGGATTCGAAACAGCTTTCGAGGTACCTTGTTGCCATGGCTCGCAACAAGGTGATCCAGGTGATTCGCAGCCAGCTGCAGACGGTCAAGCGGGATGTGCGTCGAGAATGGAGAGGCGAAGTCGAACAGCAGGTGGATGGTACCACAGCATATCACTGCCAGACTCCCAGCCAGGTTGCCATCAGGAACGAACAACTGCAGCGTTGGCTTGATGGGGAAAGCTCGCGAGCCACCAGGATCGTTCAGATGCGGCTTGCTGGTGCTCGCTATGTTGAAATTGCCAGCGACCTGGGAATTCACCAGCGCACGGTCCGCAGGATCATGCAGCGTCTGGTAAAACAACTCGAGGAAAACTAGATTCAGCTTCATCAAGTCCAAGGCCTGTCCCAGCGGGAGTCCTGATAGCGGTGAAAATCCACTTCCTCGGTGCCAACCGGCAGGTTACCGGTTCACGATATTGTCTGGAGGCCGGGGGCGGGAAGATCCTCATCGATTGCGGCTTGTTCCAGGAGCGTGCCTACAGGGAACGGAACTGGGATGACTTCCCTGTTGCTGTGGACCAGCTGGATGCTGTCCTGCTGACCCATGTTCATATTGATCACTGTGGACTACTGCCACGTCTTGCCGCCGCCGGTTACCGGGGGCCGATCTACATGACCGAGCCCTCGAAGGATCTGCTTGGCATGATGTTGCGGGACACGGCCCGGATCCAGCAGGAGGATGCGGCATACAAAAAACGGCGGCACCGCAAGGAATCGCGGACCCCACCGCGTCCGGTTCAGCCGCTCTATACCGAGGAAGATGTGGAAGCCACCCTGCCCCTGGCCCGGGGTGTTCCATACGGGACTGCGCTGGAGGTGAGCGACCGTTTTTCTGTCACCTTTCATGATGCTGGACATATCCTGGGCAGCTCGATGCTGGAGATCGAAGCGCAGGGGCAGGAAGAGAATCGTACGCTCGTCTTTTCCGGGGATATTGGCCTGGAGAACAAGCCGATCGTACGAGACCCGACTTTTTTTAGCCGGGCCGATTACGTGGTCATGGAATCCACCTACGGTGACCGTGATCATGCAGCTTCCGGTGATGTCGAGGATCAACTCGCTGCGGTTATTAACCGGACGGTGGACAAGGGGGGCAAGCTGGTGATTCCCACCTTCGCCGTAGAGAGAGCCCAGGAGTTGATCTACCACCTGGCCCGCCTTCTCCTGGCAGATCGCATTCCCCAGCTTCCTGTCTACCTCGACAGTCCGATGGCAATCAATGCGACCGAGGTCTTCAAACGACACCAGGACTGTTACGACAGTCAGGCCTGGCAGCTGATCATGCAGGGCGAAGAGCCGTTCAATTTCCCGGGCCTGGTGATGGCACGCTCCAGCGACGAATCCCGCGCGATCAACCAGGTCCAGGGCCCCGCAATTATCATGTCCACCTCGGGCATGTGCACGGCGGGAAGAATCAAGCATCACCTGCGGCAGAATATCGAGCGTCCGGAATCGACGATCCTTTTTGTTGGTTACCAGGCACATGGATCGCTGGGCAGGCAGATTGTTGATGGAAAGGAAGAGGTGCGAATCCACGGCCGGAACTACGACGTGAAGGCAGAGGTTATCCAGTTGTCCGGCTTTTCAGGCCATGCTGACCAGTCCGGTCTGGTTCGCTGGATCTCCCACTTCCAGGATGCCCCTCGTCAGGTTTTCCTTACCCATGGAGATGCGGAGGCAGCTGAATGCCTGCGGGACAGGATTCGTAGTGAATCAGGATGGCCCGTTGCAATCCCGGAGTATGGAGAAATTGTGGATCTGGGATAAAATGAAAGCCGATGGATTATCTCTAGGCAGTTGCAGTTAAAAGACAGCTGATTCCGATAAACGTACCAGTCGCTGGTGTCAGATCCATGGCAGAGTGGTTTTACAGAGTTGGTGAACAGTCCTTTGGGCCGGTTACCAATGCGCAGCTTCTGGACCTGGTACGTCTTGGAAAAGTGGATGGGGAAACGCAGATCCGCAAGGATGATTCCAACTGGGTGCTGGCCCAGGCTGTCGGAGGATTGCTGGATGCGGCCAACCGGGACGAGTTAGAGACGGTCTGTCCCTATTGTGGCAATTCGATTTCCCCGCCCCCAACGCGCTGCGAGAACTGTCACCGGGACGTGACGGTCGTCATGCGGGCCAACGAGAGTGCCACGATTCATCGGCAGTCCAAGACAATTTCGAATGCGCTGGATCCTTACGAGGAAAGCATTCCCGAGGTAGAGGAGACGGCCCAGTCTCACTTCCTGATCATCCTGGTTTCTGTCCTCGTGCTGCTTTCGATTCCACTGGTGATCTACCTCTGGTTTAATCGTAGCTCGATGCTGGTTATCCAGATGATTGGTGGATTACTGGGTGCCTTCATCGTGCTTGGCTGCTACTCGTACTACCTGGCGGTAAAGAGTAACAACAGGCGAGAAGATTGACGTGCTGCCAGGGGAACGGGCGGTACGCGGTTTTCGATCATCGCCCTTTTTTCCTGTCCACCTGGAAAACCGGATCACGTTAGTACACGTAGCAGACATACTGCAGATCCCGTCGTCCACTAGAATGGACTACGCATGTTAGGTAACTCAATTCTGTAACCCCCTTTCCTGTGCTTCCCGTCCACTCCTTTCGCGGTGGTGAACGGGAGAGCGTGATGGATGTTCCATGGCTGAGAGTTCCGCTCCCACCGTGATCCAGCTCAATGGCTTGACCAAGCACTTTGGCAATGTCATCGCGCTGCAGGATGTCTCGCTGGAAGTGCCCCTGGGAATTACCGGCCTGCTGGGACCCAATGGTTCTGGCAAGAGCACGCTGATCAAGATCCTGCTGGGGCTGGTTCGTCCCACGTCAGGAAGTGGCATGGTGGAGGGGCGCGATGTACTGCGCGAGGGAAAGGCGATTCGAGCCTCTGTCGGTTTCATGCCGGAAGATGATTGCTATATCCCGGGTATCAGCGGTGTGGAGATGGTCCATTTCGCTGCCTGCCTGAACGGATTTCGATCACTGGAGGGATTAAGGAGGGCCCACGAGGTACTCGACTTTTGTGGGACAGAGGAAGACCGTTATCGCGAGGTGGATACCTACTCGACCGGCATGCGGCAGAAATTGAAGTTTGCCCAGGCCCTGGTGCACGATCCGTCGCTGCTGATCCTCGACGAACCGACATCTGGCCTGGATCCCGACGAACGGCAGGTCATGTTGGGACGGATCCAGTCACTTTCCAGGAAGTCCGGCATGTCGGTGCTGATTTCCACCCATATCCTGCCGGATGTCCAGCAGATCTGTGATTACGCGATCGTGCTGGTTGAAGGCCAGGTTCGTCGTGTGGATTCGATCGAGAACCTCAACCGCCCCGCCTCTCCCTCCTTGCAGATGCGAATCGTGGGAGATGCCAGCGAGTATTGTCAGGCCCTCAGGGAGGCGGGTATCGAGGTGCTGGTCGATGAAACGGGAACACTGGTCGTTGAGGATCCGGATGGCGATCTGGCCGGGCAGCTCTGGAGCCTGGCCTTTCGCTGTGGTGTAGGCATCCGCTCACTCAAGCCTGCCACGACATCGCTCGACGACGTCTTTATCCAGGCGATGCAGGAAGGAGCCAGCCATGGCAATGCATGACCTGGGTTACCGTAACTGGGACGAGGACGCTCCCTACCGAAAATTCAGCTGGCTCTCCATTTCCCGTTACGGGGTCCGGCTTGCATGGAAGAGCCAGTGGCTCAAGCGGATCGTCATCTTTGCCTTCATGCCTTTTTTTGGGTTACTGGTGGCCGTCTTCTTTTACGAGCAAG
>JAPYUD010000060.1:9343-12467 GCA_029936215.1 Pirellulaceae bacterium
CTTTATTTCTCCCGCCCCATCTCCGCCTTCCAGTACCTGCTTGGCAAGGCAGCGACGGTCTGGGCTTTTCAGATGGCGGTGATCACGATACCTGCATTGACGGTCTACCTGGGTGGCATTCTTTTCTCGCCAGGCCCCGGTGTCATACTCAATACCTGGGATATTCCCCTGCGGATCTTGTTCGCCACCGCTGTCCTTGTGATTCCTACCACGGCGTTTGTTCTTTGCCTTTCCTCGCTGGTCGAGGAGAGCCGTTATGCAGGGTTTGCCTGGTATGCCACCTGGATCGTGGGATTCCTGACATGGGCCATCCTGACGGGAAATGATGCGGTGGCTGTGGATAGTTTCTCCGGCTGGACAAGTTCCTGGGAATTCCTCTCCTTCTATCACGTGCTGGGTAACGTGGAACAGTGGGTGTTTGGCTTGATGAATCAGCCAGCAGACGTAATTCCCTACGCTGTTATCCTGTCCACGGTAACGGTTGTTTGTTTCTTGATCACGATGCGACGCATCACCGCCCCGATCCGAATCTAGCAGGAAACGATATCGTGATGATCCAGCTACAGCATGCCACCAAGCTCTACGGCACCGTGATCGGGGTGAATGACATCACCATCGATCTGGAAGAAGGCGCCTATGGTTTGCTGGGCCCGAATGGATCCGGGAAGACGACGCTGTTGAACCTGATTACCGGGCAGCTCTCGCCATCGATGGGTTCGGTTCGCTTGCTCGATGTCGAGATATCTCGAGACCAGAGAGCTCTCTCACAGGTGGGTGTCTGCCCGGCAATGGACCTGCTGCCGGTTGCGGTCAACGGGATTGACTGGGTGCAGTACATGACCCGGCTGTACGGTTTTTCGGCAAGAGAAGCCGAAGAGCGAGCCAGTGCAGCCCTGGACCTGGTGGGACTCGATGATGCACGTCATCGGGTGATCGCCGGTTATTCCCGTGGCATGAAGCAGCGTGTCAAGCTGGCCCAGGCGATTGCCCACGAACCCCAGCTGCTGATCCTGGATGAACCGTTTAGTGGCCTGGATCCTGTTGCCCGCCACGACATGACAACATTCCTGAGGGAGTGGGTTTCCCGTGGCAAGAGTGTGCTGATGGCCAGCCATATCCTGCATGAGGTGGAAGCGGTCGCCGAGCATTACCTGTTGATTTACGGGGGTCGCCTGCTGGCCAGCGGAACGACCGATGAGATCTTCGGTATGCTCGATGATGTTCCCCGCGAGATCGAGATTGTCTGCGATAACGCGGCCCTGCTGGCCCTGCTCGTACAACAGCAGTCGTCGGTCGACTCCTTCCAGTTCCGCGAGGATGGAGAGGGCCTGACAATTATCACGCGGAATACGCGAGAGGTTTATCAACAGCTTCCCGCCTGGCTGGAAGACCAGCAGGTTACTATCCGGGAGGTAACATCCAGTGACGAATCCCTGCAGGCATTATTTGACACTTTGATGAAGATTCATCGAGGAGAGATTTGATGAATCCACGAGAATGGTTTGCAGTTTTTTCCCATGAGTGGCGCCGCAGCCTGGCTGCGAAAGGATTATTCAGCTGGATTTTCCTGATCGGTTTTCCAGTCCTGATTGTTAGCCTGCTGCGCTATGGCCAGCATTCGAATGAACTTCCCATGCCGCTGCTGGTGACCTGGGGATCGATGGTTTTCGTGCTCATCGGCGGTATCTGTTTGATGCTCTCGCTCCTTTTAACCGCGGCACCGTTTATGCAGGCGGAGCTGGAAGGGCGGCGCTGGGTTTATCTCTCGGTGCGGCCAGGTGCCAAGGATGCCCTGCTTTATGGAAAGCACCTCTATGCCGCATCTCGGACCTTTCTGACGGCGACGGTATCCCTGTTCTTGTGCCTCGCGATCGGGGGCTTCCTGGGAGAAACCCGTTACATCCTGGTGATGCTGGCCCTGATCACGCTCGGAAGCCTTGCCTATGGAGCCGTCTATATTTTCATTGGAGCCCTGATCCCCCGCAGGGCGATGGTGGTTGCCGTGGTTTACTCGATGGTTGAGTTCATGGTTTCGTGGATACCGGCATTGATCAACCGGTTGACCATCCAGTACCGATTACGTTCCCTGCTTTTCAAGTGGATGGACTGGGATAACGTCTCAACGACGGGCATCTCAACGGACTCGGGATTTTTTAGCGAGATACCCTGGTGGCAGCACGTGACGGTTCTGCTTGGCATGACGGTTGGCCTGCTGATTATCGCCAGCTTGATTTTCAACCGTCGCGAGTACTTGGCGATCCGGGACGAGTAGACGGCGCCGCACTCGATCAGGCCATCACGCTGCCCATCGTCACGCCCGGGGCAGCCAGGTTGCTACTCCCCATCAGGAACTGGTCGATCGCCCGGGCGGATCCCCTGCCCTCGTTGATGGCCCAGACCACCAGCGACTGTCCGCGTCGGCAATCGCCGGCAGCAAAGACTCCCTCCACGCTTGTGGCAAACCGGCCGTGCTCGGCCTGGTAGTTTGATCTCGCGTCGGTGTCGATTCCCAGGAGCTCTGGAACATACTGTTCCGGCCCCAGAAATCCCATCGCCAGCAATACCAGTTCCGCCTCGATGACCTGCTCACTTCCCTCCACACGGCTAAAAGGAGGGCCCCCCTCGACCGGCTTGGACCAGTCGACCTGGGAGATCTTGAGGCCGGCAAGTTGGCCGTTGTCATCGCCGATAAACTCAAGTGTTTCGACTTCAAATTGCCTGGGGTCGGCACCGAATTTCTCAGCCACTTCAGCGTGACCATAGTCGGTCCGGAAGATCTGCGGCCATTGTGGCCAGGGATTGCTGTCGGCTCGCTCAGCCGGCGGCTGGGGCACGATCTCCAGGTTCACGAGACTCTTGCAGCCATGCCGTATCGAGGTACCGATGCAGTCACAACCGGTGTCTCCTCCCCCGATCACAACCACGTTCTTGTCACGGGCACTGATGAAATTGCCATCCTGGTGATTGCTGTCCAGCAGGCTGCGGGTATTTGCCGTGAGAAAATCCATGGCGAAGTGAACTCCCTCCAGCTCGCGGCCCTCGATTGGAAGGTCGCGTGGCCGGGTCGCCCCTGTTGCAAGCAGCAGCGCATCGTTCTGCTGCAGCAGTTCCGCCGGGTCCACAC
>JAPYUD010000583.1:0-2352 GCA_029936215.1 Pirellulaceae bacterium
GCTTGACTTTCCAGACAGTGGCCCCGGTCTCTTGCTTCAGCGCTACTGCGTACTGCTGGTCAATGCCATCACAATTGAAGAACAGCAACCCGTTCCAGGCGACAGGTGAGGCGCCCGGACCATTTTGGGTTTTATACTCAAATCGCTTGACCTTCCATTGGACGATTCCACTTTTGACGTCCAGGCAGGCCGTTCCGTAATTGCCGAAATGGCAAAACACCCGGTTGCCAGCAATCACCGGCGTGGGCGAGGCGTAACTGTTCATCGTGTGGATCTTTTCCGGGTCCGATTGCACAAACAGCTTGACATTATGAATCAGCTTTCCACTTTCAAGGCTGACACACAATGCATGCAGATCGACCGGACCATTTTCATTTTCCACAGCCGTTGTCATCCAGATAAAATCATCACTGATCACCGGCGACGACCACCCTTTTCCGGGGAGCGATGTTTTCCAGGCCAGGGCCTCTTTTTCACTCCAACTGGTTTGGACCGAGTCCACAGCGGCATGGCCATTGCCGTTGGGACCGCGAAATTGCGGCCATTCCTGCGCAAAAAGAAATCCGCAAGAGAGCATCATCAACAAGGCAAGGGAATAAATCTGTTTTTGCATGGTGTTCCTCAATCCCAAGGGCCAAGAACGCAAAATGCCCAGCGGCCGATCGGAGGGCGCCGGGCGTTAACTGGTCGGTGGTTTCTTTCCGTAGAAAAGAAACGAGCTCCCCCGGTAGGGCTCGAACCTACGACCTAGCGGTTAACAGCCGCTCGCTCTACCAACTGAGCTACAGGGGATCATTGCAGTGGCAAAGATCTGCCGCTGCAAGTCGTCTAGTTTATCCCAAGGCCCCCGGTCCATCAATTGCAGGCAGGCGAGCGGGACATCGACAGCTACAACTTGCACAACAGACTACTGCTGTGGCAGACTACCTGAGAGACAAACGAACGTGAGTTCACTTTCGGCGTTCGTTTTCCTGATAAACCCAGCTTTCGCTACAAGGAATCCAGCATGTCCGAGTCTCCTTACGATCCAGACCAGCAACCGGAGACCCCGCTGGACCAGGGTTTTAATTTCACGCAGGGAGATATGAGCGACCAGGTGGATGTCATGCCGCAGCTCAGTTCCCTCACCAGCCTCTCACAATCGGCCCGCATGAAGCAGCTCAAGAGTGCCCGCATGATCTTGATTTTCGTCGGCGTGATCACGGTGGCTTTAAACGGCTTCTTCTATACTCAGGCCGAGGAGATGGTGAACAACGAAATCCGCAACCTGCAAATGCAGAGAATCCCGATCGAGGGGGATGTCAACCAGATCCGTGATCAGGCTGTCAAGGTGACCCGCTTGATCCATGGTGGGACGGTAGCTCTTGGAGTGGTCTTTATCCTGCTGGGCGTGGCAGTCAAGTCGTTCCCCGTGCCCGCGACAGTACTCGGACTGGTCCTCTACCTTGGTAGTATCGCTGTTTTTGCCGTCATCAATCCGGCTTCCTTGCTGCAGGGGTTCATTCTGCCCTGCGACATGAAGATCATCTTTATTTACTGCCTCTTCAAGGCAGTTCACTCGGCGATTGGCTACCAGCGATACGAGCAGGAGCAGATGCGAACGGGTAACCTGGAAGTTGCTGGAGATGAAGTGTAAGGACGTGAGCGTGAGCGAACCTGGTCCCGAGCGATTACCACCGGTTATGCAAGACTGCTGGCGGTGTCAGAAAACGGTTGAGGCTTCGATATCGAAGTGCCCGCACTGCGGCGCCCCACTGAGGCCGGACGAACCAATTGTCGGAACTCCCCGTTTACCATCGGCAGAATCGCAAGATCAGCGCAGAGCACTGGTTGCCTTCGCCCTGACACTGCTCGTCTCGGTTGGTTTTGCGGTCTTTCAGTCAGCAACTGCAGGCCAGGGAGAATTTTCTGAGAAAGACCGCCTGGTCCAGATTTCTGTGCTGGAGTTGATCGACGTGATCATCGTGCTGGTGGCCTTTTTCAGCATTTCACGTGCGGTCGTTACGACTCGCCCAAATCACGGACTCGGCTTTCTCCTGCTCTTCCCGATGCTGGCACTTGCGCTGGGAATCAACTTTGGTTACCACTGGATCATCAACGACCACCTGGGGGTGATGGAGGGACCGGGTGAAACCCAGTCGATGAGCTATTTACCGTGGTATATCGTTGTCATCTGCCTCCAGCCGGCCATCTTTGAAGAGCTTTTTTTCCGCTCGGTTCTCTTCCGGCCCCTGCAAAAGGTGATGGGGAACCACATGACCGTCCTGGTGACCAGTGTCATGTTTGGGGTGGCCCATATTTATGTTCCGCTGAGTATTCCCATGCTGATTTCCATGGGCATCATCCTGGGGT
>JAPYUD010000584.1:0-2337 GCA_029936215.1 Pirellulaceae bacterium
CAAGCGAAAATACGAGGAGAAATAAGCAGCGGGAGATCCAATCTGGACTTTCCCTGACTGCTGTGTTGTAATTCGATTTATCCTGTTCGCCGTGACATGACCGAATCAACCGGGGAATAACCCCGGGTCACGGTTTACTCTCAAAGGAGGCTGAAAAATGGCTCGCCAGAATCGTCGTCGTTTTCTCAAGAACGCCGCTGCTGCCGGAGCAGCTTTCCCCCTCTTTACCGTGGCCGGTACCAAGTCATCCGGAGCGGTGCTCGGTGCCAATGAAGCCGTTCGTATCGGTGTGGCTGGTATCAATGGCCGTGGGACATCCCATATCAGTGGCTTTGCTCCCCAGCAGGGAGTCGATGTGACGTACCTGATCGATCCCGACTCGAGTCTCTTTGAGTCGAGAAGCAAGCGGGTCACTGACGCCGGCGGTGGTCAGAAGCCGACCTGTGTACAGGATATTCGCACGGCGCTGGATGATCCCAACCTGGATGCCGTCTCGGTCGCCACCTGTAACCACTGGCACTCGCTGATCACGGTCTGGGCCTGCCAGGCCGGCAAGGATGTCTACGTTGAGAAACCCATCAGTCACAATATCTTCGAGGGGCGCAAGTGTGTCGATGCGGCTCGCAAGTACAAGCGGATCGTGCAGCATGGGACGCAGCAGCGCAGCAGCGAGGGGCGTGCCGGGCAGATTGCCGCCATCCAGTCAGGCAAGTATGGCAAGTTGCTTGTTTCCAAGGGCTATTGCTGTAAGCCGCGCTGGTCGATCGGGACCAAGCCGGTCAGTAAGCCGCCAGCTCACCTGGACTGGAACCTCTGGCTCGGTCCGGCACCCGACCAGGATTTCCATGGCAACCTGCATACCTACAACTGGCACTGGTTCTGGGATACCGGTAACGGTGATACCGGGAACCAGGGAGTACACGAGATGGATGTTGCCCGCTGGGCGATCAAGGACAGCACGCTTCCAAAGAGCGTCTGGAGTGTTGGTGGCCGCTACATTCCTGGTGGCAAGGACCAGGGCGAAACGCCGAACATGCAGTTGAGCGTCTACGATTATGGCGAGACACTGCTGGTCTTTGAGACCCGTGGCCTGGTAGGCAAGTCGGGGGCTCCGGATCGGAATGTAAGCAACGAGTTTTATACCAGCGAGGGAATTATCCGCGACTGGAAATTCCAGCCCTACAGTGGCGGATCGGCCGTGAATGTTTCCGCGGAGGAAGTGAGCGTGACGCCGGGTGGCGCCTTTGGCAGCTTTATTGCTGCGGTTCGCAGTCGCAAACCGGAGGATGTCAATTGTGACGCGGAAGTGGCACACTATTCCAGTGCCCTTTGTCACCTCGGTAACATTTCCTACCGGCTTGGTGAAACGGTCTCCTTTGACCACAAGCTGGAACGGCTCAAGGAGAACAAGCAGGTGGCAGCTGCCTTCGAGACATTGACTTCCAACCTCGATGCGGTGGATATCAAGCTCGCCGACAGCCAGTACATGCTCGGACGCCAGCTTGATTTTGACCCGCAGAAGGAACAGTTTGTTGGCAACGACGATGCCAATACACTGCTGACGCGGGAATACCGCAAGCCATTTGTGGTTCCAAGCGAGGTTTAAAGGACACCTCGTGGCGTTATTCCAGAAGTGATTCACCAGAGATGGAAGGTGGCTCTACCTTCCATCTCTTTTTTTCACCCGCGAGTTCAGCATCATGGCAGATCGGTTTGATCCTTTTTGCGAATGGTTGGCCATCGAGCCACACGAGCACCCGGTGGATCATTATCGACTGCTCGGCCTCCGGCGTTTCGAATCGAACCCGGAAATGATCGAGGCGGCGGCCGATGAGCGGATGAAGATCATCCGCTCTTTCCAGACAGGCCCCCGTGGCCGTTTCACACAACCGATTCTCAATGCCCTCTCCCAGGCCCGTCTCTGCCTGCTCGATCCCGATGAGCGGACAACGTATGAGGACCAGCTGAGGAGCGTGGAACAGATGGCCATTGAGCAACCGGCGGATTTCCCCATGGTGGAAATTGCTGTCAGGGACCTCTACCATTCGATCGATGATCCTGGCATCCGGGAGCGATCGAAGACACCCTGGATTGCTGCCGTGCTGGTGCTGGTCGCCGCGGTCGGGATAGGTCTTCTGATCCGTGAGAACCAGTACCAGGAAGCCGTAGAAAATTATGAAAGGGCAGAAAGAGCACATTTGGAGCTCCAAAAATTGTCCGTTGATGCGTTAGAACTTGGACGTTCTGATATTGCCCGGAGGCAGCTCAAGGGACTTGAGGAGATGAAGGTGATGGGTGATGCTTTTGATAAATCCAGGGAGTTTCTTCGAAAAGCTG
>JAPYUD010000061.1:0-12331 GCA_029936215.1 Pirellulaceae bacterium
ATGTACCCTGGGGAAAATTCCGTGGACACTTACCTGACCACCATGCAGGTCGCGGCTCTTTCTATCGCGGGCATGTGCCATGCACTGCTCGGCAGCATCAAGGTTCCGCTGGCGAGGCAGCTCGAGATTGACGAGTCACGCGTGGGTGGCCTGGTCAGCGTGTTTGGTTTCACTCTGATCCCCATGGCTTTTGCGGCAGGCATCTTTGCTGACTCGTTTGGTCGGGACACGGTGCTGGTGGCGGGCTTTCTGTTGTTGTTTCTCAGCGTGCTTGTGCTGGCACACTTGAAGTCCTATCGGATGGCGGTGCTCTCGGTGCTGCTGCTGGGAACCGGCTGGTCGGCACTGGTGAATGTTCTCAATGTCCTGCAGGGCCCTTCTTTTCTGCCACTGGACGAAATAGCGGACCGACTCTCGTATGCAATGAACCTGGGTGACTTCGTTTTCGGCATGGGTGCTTTCCTGATGCCGATTGTGATTGGCTATAGTCTGCGCCGTATGGGCTTGCGGTCCACGTTCATGATCTTCGCTTCGCTGATCCTGATTCCCCTGGTATTAAGCTTTGCGGTCGATTGGCAGCGAATCGCTCCAGCCCAGGCGGTAACGAGTAGTTTCACGTTTTCTGATCTGCTCCAGGACAAGATTGTCTGGATCTGCTGTATTGCCTTCCTGTTCCATGTCCCGGTAGAGGCCTGCGTGGCGACCTGGGCGACCACGCTGATGATTGATCGTGGCGTCCAGGAAAAGAACTCCAACCTGCTGCTTTCCGCCTTCTGGCTGACTTTTACCATTTCCCGGCTGATTGCTGCTCTCTCGATTCCGGCAGGAACGGATCATGCTGTGGTAGTCGGCCTGGCGGTGATCATGCTTGCGGTGGTAATCGGATTGGTCAACAGCCGTGGAAAAGTACAGACCTCGACCCTGTTGATTTTTTCCGGCTTGATCCTGGGGCCGATTTTCCCAATCCTGATAGCGCAGCTGGTTGGCCACGTGAGCGCGGAGTTGCCAACGATGGAAGGGCGGGCGATTGGCCTGTTTTTCTGCATTGGCGGAATTGGCTGGGCCGGGATTCCATTCATCGTGGGCAAACTGGCAGACCGGGTTGGCCTGCAGAAATCCTTCCTGGCAGTCGCCGCCTGCTCCACCGGCCTGGTAATGATGTGTATCTTGCTTTACCTCGTGGGCTGATGCAGGGAATGAGTTCTTTCCACTGCTTTTGCCTGCATGCTAGAATGACTGGCGGTATCCTCCATACCGGAGAGCAATCGTTCCCAGGGAAACAGCGATGAACCATAAATCCTCCAATCGACGACAGTTCCTGCTGACCTCCAGTGGTGCACTTGCTGGCACGACGCTCCTGTCCGGGGGCTATTTCAGCGAACTGGCGGCCCAGGATGACAAGGCCCGCTCCCCCAATGAGCGACTGCGAATCGGCACGATCGGCCTCCGCTACCAGGGGACCGTGATCACCGTCCAGGCCCGGCAGTACGGGGATGTCGTGGCACTGTGTGACGTGGATCGGCATGTTCGCGAACAGGCCCGCAGCAGTTTTGGCAGCACGCCGCGGATCTATGAGGATTACCGTGACCTGATTGCCCAGAAAGACCTCGACGTGATCCTGATCGGGACTCCCGATCACTGGCACGTGAAAATGGCCGCCGATGCCTGCCGGGCTGGCAAGGATGTTTATGTGGAGAAGCCCCTGACGCTGACCATTGACGAGGGCAAGTTCCTTCGCTCGGTGGTCAAGGAGACCGGCCGGGTACTGCAGGTGGGTAGCTGGCAACGAAGTGACTCACGTTTCCGGCTCGGCATTGAACTGGTGCGGCAGGGACGGATTGGAAAACTCCAACGCGTCGACGTGGTGCTGGGCAAGAACAAGCAGGGTGGCCCCTTCAAACAGTCCCCCGTTCCTGGTCATTTCAACTGGAATCTTTGGCAGGGACAGAACGTGGCTGTTCCCTATATCCCGGAAAGATCCCATTACACCTTTCGCTGGTGGTACGAGTACTCCGGTGGCCAGATGACCGACTGGGGTGCACACCACCTGGACATTGCCCAGTGGGGAATTAATTCCCTGCCGGTCGAGGTCCGTGGGACAGCACAATATCCCACCACCTCGGATGCCTTTAACGTGGCGGTCGATTTCCAGGCCCACTACCGCTATGCCAACGGCGTGGAAATGCATGTTCTCGATAACGGCCGAAATGGTGTCATGTTCACAGGTACCGAGGGCCGTATCTTCGTGAACCGGGGGATTGTCTCGGGCAAACCGGTAGAAGACCTGGAATCGAATCCACTCCGCCGGGAGGACTTCAACGTCTACGGTTTTGATAACCTGGACCGTCCTCCACGAGCCGGGAAACTCGATGCGATCACCAACCACATGGGGAATTTCTTCGATTGCATTCGGTCCCGGCAGGCACCGATCTCGGATATAGAAAGCCAGCACCGCAGTGTCAGTACCTGTCACCTGGGCAATATCGCTATGCGGGTGGGCCGAACACTGAAATGGGACCCGGACAAAGAAGAATTTCCGCAGGATGCAGAAGCAAATGCACTTCTCTCTCGTCAGCAGCGAAGTGGCTTCGAGGTTGTCTAGCAATCAAGGAACAGCCGGTGATGAAAAGTTCTTCCCCTTTCACTCCTGATCGACGTGATTTCCTGGCGGCAACCGCGGCGGCCGGGGCAGCAGTACTTGCTCCCTCTTTCCAGCTCGCTGCTGCCGAGACTCCCTGGAAACCCAATTACATGCTTGCTTCAAGCATGTACGGCTTTACCGCTCTTAAAGAGATCGTCCCCGAGGTTCACAAGGTGGGGGCGACCACGCTTGATATCTGGCCCAAGGGCCACGGCAACCAGCGAGAACAACTTGATGAAATGGGCGAGGACGTTTTTGCCGCCCTGCTCAAGAAACACGATGTTCGGCTCGGATGTATTACCCAGTACAAGCTGGGCCCGTTTGGTATCCAGGAGGAAATGCGACTGGCCCGGCGGCTTGGGTGCACAACGATCGTTTGTGGTGGAAAGGGACCCAGGGGTCTGAAGGGAAGTGAACTGAAGGCGGCGGTCGGTCTCTTTATTGAGCAGATGAAGCCGCACCTGGCAGTGGCGGAAGAAACCGGGGTCACGATTGCCATCGAGAATCATGGTAGCAACCTGATCGAAACCCCCGACTCGCTCAAGTGGCTGGTGGAGCTCAGGCCATCGAAACACCTGGCAATTGCCCTGGCACCTTACCACCTGCCCCAGGAGGAGAAGATGCTCTCGGACCTGATCCGTGCATTGAAAGGTGGAATCGAGGTATTTTATGCCTGGCAGCATGGCATGGGATGCCACGTCAAGCTCCCCAAGGAGCAGGAACTGTTGCAGATGCCTGGTCGGGGGGAGCTCGATTTTGCACCGCTGGTGGAGGCACTTGCCGAGACCGGCTATGACCGCTGGACCGAGATTTTCATGCACCCGGTTCCGCGAGGAATCCCGATTCTCGAACCGACCGCTGCGGTCACCGAGGAAATTAATCGTTCCCGCACTTACCTGGCAAAATGCCTCAAGGCGAAGTAGCCGAATGCAGGTGTCGAAGCGAACGGGCTTTGAGTTGAATCAGCTTGCATTACGGACGTCGGACTGGCACGATGAATTAATCATCTCAACGAAATCGTCTTCACTGCTCGGAGATCCTCTTTCATGGCTCGATTAGCAATACGCCCTTTCCTTTCCATGCTTGCTCTTCTCGCTTGCCTGATGATGACGCCCTGCCTGGTCCAGTCGGAGGACTGGAGTGGCTTTCGTGGGCCCGGCAACCTGGGGGTCAGCAGCGATGAAAAGGTGCCGGTAGAGTGGAGCGATGAAAAGAACCTGAAGTGGAAGCTGGAGCTGCCTGGCAAGGGTTTTTCGAGTCCCATCGTGGTCGGGAAACAGGTCCTGGTGACCTGCTATTCCGGCACCGTGGCGAGTGTCAAGCGGCACCTGGTCAGTGTCGATCGGCAGAGCGGTAAGATTAACTGGGTCACCTCGGTTGATTCGAAAAGTCCTGAAAGCCGGGGTGCCTCTTTTGGAACCTCCCACGGTTTTGCCTCACAAACACCGGTATCGGACGGCAAGCAGATTTATGTCCTGTTCGGTAAGGCCGGCGTGATCGCCTTTGATATGCAGGGCAAGGAGATCTGGAAAAAAAGCGTCGGCACGGGAGCAGCAATGTTTGGTTCTGCTGCCAGCCCGATCCTCTACAAGGACCACCTGATCGTGCCGGCCTGTTCCGAGAGCCAGTCGATCGTGGCGCTCAATAAATCCGACGGTGAGCAGGCCTGGTCGACCAAGGCCGGTTCGCTGGGACGCTCGTACGTGACCCCGATGGTAGCGACCAATGAGCTAGGAGTGGATGAGCTGCTGGTTTCTGTTGTCTCGGAGGTCTGGAGCCTGAACCCGGGCACTGGCAAGCTGAACTGGTATTCTGTTAACAGTGTCGATACGAATGCCTGCCCCGGGCTGGTTCAGAACGGAAGCACGGTCTACGTGATCGGTGGTCGGGGCCCCGGTGGCCGGTCGGCGATCAAGCTTGACGGAAAAAAGGACGCTGGCGAACTCAAGTCGCTCTGGTCCACCACGGGAGGGTCCTACGTCTCCTCGCCGGTTCTCACAAAGGATCACCTTTTCTGGTTTACCGAGCGGGGGATGGGTATCTGCGTGGATGCCAAGACCGGCAAGGAAGTGACTCGTAAACGGATTGGTGGCGAGTTCTACGCCTCGGCGATCCTGATCAAGGACAAGATCTACGCCGTCAGCCGGTTTAGTGGTACCCACGTCTTCTCGGCAACCCCGGAAATGACAGAACTGGCTCACAACAAGCTGACCGACCAGAGTGACTTCAGTGGCAGCCCGGCAGTCAGTGATGGTCAGTTCATCATGCGATCGGACAAGTACCTGTACTGTCTCGAGGCAGAATAGAGCGACTCGATTTAGATAGAATACGTCTGCAGCCTGTAATTGTTAAAAATACTCGGTGAAGGATCTTGATTCATGGCCTACTCACTTAACCGCCGTCGATTTCTCCAGGGAACTGCAGCAGCGATTGCAACCGCGCCACTTGCGACTGTCTCTGCGGCGAGCAAGAAGACGAGCCTCAAGGGGCGACTCTTCAAGACGCTCAAGGTTGGCATGGTGGGCCTGAAAGGGAGTCTGACCGACAAGTTCAAGGCGGCCAAGGCAGCGGGTTTTGGTGCGATTGAAATGAATTCCCCCGGGATGGATGCGGCGGAAACCCGCAAGGCAATTGCCGACAGTGGCCTGCCGGTCGATGGCACCGTCTGTTCAACCCACTGGCAAGTGCGGCACAGTGACCCTCTGCCCGAGGTTCGCAAGAAAGCGCTTGAGCACCTGCAGACCGCGATTCGTGATACGGCGGCGGTTGGAGGGGATACGGCCCTGCTGGTGGTCGGGCATGGCGAGGATGGATCGGAAGAGGAGGTCTGGGACCGGAGCGTTGAGAATATCGCCAAGGCGGTGCCCCTGGCCGAGGAACTGAACGTGGCGATCGCCATTGAGAATGTCTGGAACAAGTTCTGCTATGACCACTTTGGGAATCACGAGCAGACGGTCGACAAGTACCTGCGGTACGTGGATGAATTTGACTCGCCGATGGTAGGCATGCAGTTCGACATTGGGAATCACTGGAAGTATGGCAGCATGGGCGACTGGATCCGCGCGCTTGACAAGCGAGTGGTCAAGCTGGACGTGAAGGGATTTCATCGCCAGAACGATGCCTGGGCCAAGATTGGTGACGGCGATATTGATTTTGATGATGTCTGCCGAGCGCTACGCGAGATCAAGTTTCGGGGCTGGTGTGCTGCCGAGGTCTCAGGCGGGAATGCGGAACGCCTGCAGGAAATCTCGGACAATATGGACCGGGTCTTCAACCTTGTCTAACCGCCCTTTCCTTTCCCAGGAGGCTGGTCATGCAACCCAGGTCCCAGGTCACCCGTCGCCAGTTCAACACCGCAGCGGCCCTTTCGTTGACCGCACCTGCCGTGATCACCCGCGGTCTGGCTGGACGAACCGCGGCCAATGACCGGATCTCAATTGGGTTTATCGGTATTGGGATCATGGGGCGTGGACATCTCTCCCGCTTTATTGGGTATGACGATTTCCAGGTCGTGGCCGTTTCGGATGTGGTCCAGGAGCGCCTGGATCATGCTGCCAGGATGGTCACGGACAAGTACAGCACGACAAGGAAGGACACGTTCAAGGGGGTCGAGGCTTACAAGGATTACCGTGCCCTGCTGGAACGGGATGATATCGACGCGGTCCTGATTGCCACGCCCGATCATTGGCACGCCATTCCGATCATCCAGGCGGCCAACTCTGGCAAGGATATCTACTGTGAAAAGCCACTCACCCAGAACGTGGTCGAGGGTCGCAAGATTGTACGTGCCGTGGCAAAGAACAAGGTCATCTTCCAGACGGGAAGCCAGCAGCGGAGCGAGTTTGGTGGGAGATTTCGGCTGGCGGTAGAACTGGTGCGAAATGGTCGGCTGGGAAAAATACACACGGTCCGGATCGGTGTCGGGGGCCCCAATGTTGCCTGTGACCTGCCAGAGGAACCTGTTCCGGCGGGAACCGATTGGGATACCTGGCTGGGGCCGGCCCCGGAACGACCATACAACCAGATTCTCTGCCCCCAGGGGGTTCATGGACATTTTCCTGCCTGGCGAAACTACTGGGAGTATGCCGGTGGAGCCGTGGCCGACATGGGGGCGCACCACTTTGATATCGCCCAGTGGGCACTGGAGATGGATCACAGCGGGCCGGTCAGCATTGAGCCCCCGGCAGACGGTGCCAAGAATGGCCTGAAGCTGACTTATGCCAATGGCATCGAGATGTTCCACGGGGGCCCGGCCGATGTCACCTTCGAGGGCGAGAAGGGAACGCTCTATGTGAGCCGAGGATCGATCCGCACCGACCCGGTCTCGATTCTCGAGCAGCCGATTGGCGAGGACGACTGGCATGCCTACCCGAGCACTAACCACCATCGCAACTGGGTGGATTGCATCAAGAGCCGCCAGCAGACGATCTGTCCGGCCGAGGTTGGCCACCGCACGGCGACGATCTGCCACCTGACAAATATTGGCTACCGCCTGGGGCGAGCGCTCCAGTGGAATCCGCGTTCGGAGAAGTTTGTCGGTGACAATGAAGCCAACGGCCTCTTGTGGCGAGAGCCGCGGAAACAGTGGGATCTGATCTAGGTGCCCGCCGCTGTGCCGTCGTCATCCTGTTTGTCCTGTTTGTTCCGGGGGAGCGATCGATGAATTCAATCCAGGTCAACCGCCGGGGTTTTGTTGGCGGGGCGCTGGCCGCCGCGGTCGCCTCCACCGTCCGGGAACAGTCGCAACTGGGTGCTGGGGAGGATGGATCGAATCACCAGTTGTTCTGGGGTGACCTGCACAACCACAATGCGGTCGGTTATGCCAAGGGAAGCCTCGAGCGGTCGATCGACCTGGCCCGCGAGCATCTCGACTTCTTCGCCTTTACCGGACACGCCCACTGGCACGATATGCCAAAGATGCCGGGGGATCGTCACCTCAAGTGGGTTAACGGGTTCAAGGTTCACAAGGAACACTGGCCGCGCACGCGGCAGATGATCCAGGACTGCAACTCCGATCAGTTCGTTGGATTGCTTGGCTACGAGTGGCACTCCAGCCATTTTGGTGACTATTGCATGATCTTCCCGGAAGACCAGCCCGACCTCTTCTTGCCGAGCCACGTGGAAAAACTCCTGGACTTTGCCGAAGAGCGAGGAGCCCTGGCGATCCCCCACCACCTGGGCTACAAGCGAGGCTGGCGGGGTGCCAACTTTGACCATTTCCGGCCGGCGACCACGCCGATCGTGGAGATCTTTTCCGAGCATGGCTGTACCGAGACGGACCGCGCGCCGTTTCCCATGATCCGGCACAGTAACGGCGGACGGAGCACGTCCAACACCGCGGTTCCACAGCTGGAAAAAGGACTCCGGTTTGGATTCATCGCTTCCAGTGACAATCACCGGGGCTACCCAGGAGCGTACGGGGAGGGATTGCTTGGCACCTGGGCCACCGATCTCTCCGCAGAGTCACTGTTTGAAGCGTTCCGGGCACGACGCACGTTTGCGGCGACCGGCGACCGGATTGCCCTGGAATGCACGATCAATGGACAGCCGATGGGTTCCGAGTTGCCGGCGACGGCACAGCGACAGATCGATGTCCGTGTGGAAGCCCAGGATTCCATCCATATGATCGAGTTGCTGCGTAACGGCGAGGTGATCGAGCGCAGCTTCCCGGAGGACACGGCGGACAAACGGCCGCAGTTGCCAGGCCGGGCCAAGTGCCGCCTGCGTTATGGCTGGGGCCCCTGGGCGGCGCTGGACCTGGGGCGTACCTGCCAGTGGGAGATGACGGTGCGTATCGACCGGGGGCGTTTCCTGCGGGCTGTTCCCTGTTACCAGTCGGGCCCCTATGAAGAGGAGATGCGTGATCGCATGCGGATGCTGTCAGAGAAGGAGATCCAGGTCAGCTCTTTTACCTCGCGGGTGAAGTGTTATGGCGAGGACCCCACCAAGTCCATCGTGATGGAGCTGGAAGGAGGACCGGAGACGGTTCTCTCGGTGAGCCTGCGGCAGCCGATTGAGCAGCAGGTCCAGTCAACGCTCGGTGATTTAAGGGATGAAAACGTGGTCACTTTCACCGGGGTCTTTACCAGCGAAAGTTATATTCTGGAACGACTGGTGGGACCGACCGAGTACTCAGCAACCATCCGCTGGAGTGATCGCAGGCCGCGGAGCAAGGAATCAGACTGGTATTACGTGCGAGTGACCCAGCATAACGGCCAGCAGGCATGGTCGAGCCCGATCTGGGTCGGTTAGCAGGAGCAGTCTGGCAGGAAAGGAGACTTGGGATCACCCCGTGGTTTCGGGTAGAATCGAAGGTGGAGTAGGAAACACGTACAACTGTCCGTGACGGCATGGCGACTATGGGACTTCTTAACCGACGCGAGATCATGAGAGTCGGGGGTATCAGCCTGGCCGGGCTGTCGCTGTCGGATCTCTTCAAGCAGAAGGCCGCTGCCGCGGTGCCGACCGATGCCGCCTTCGGGCGCGCCAGGAATATCATTTTCCTGTACCTCAATGGCGGGCCCCCGCAGCACGAGACATTTGATCCCAAACCGGATGCTCCGGCCGAGGTGCGGGGTGTCTACCAGCCAATCCAGACGAACATCCCGGGCATCCAGTTCTGCGAGTTGTTGCCGCGGACCGCCGCCATGGCCGACAAGCTGGCGGTGGTACGGTCGATGGCGACCGATGACAATATCCACTCTTCCAGCGGGCACTGGGTGCTGACCGGGAAAAAGTACGTGGGGCCCAATGCCCGGACCCTGCAACCGACCGACTGGCCCTATTTTGGTTCCCATATCAAGCGTTACCGTCCCAGTGACGTGATGCCTGCGCTCAGTACCGTGATGGTGCCCGATATCATACGCCTCAATGAGAATGTGACACCGGCCGGACAAACCGGTGGCCTGATGGGGCTGCAGTGGAGCCCGGAACGGTTTATCGGGGATCCCTCGCGGCCGGATTACAAGATCGAGGGGCTTGAACCACAGGGAATCAATATTGATCGGCTTCGCCAGAGGAAGGCACTCCAGTCACAGTTTGAGGATCGGCTGCGCGACCTGGACCATGCCCCCTCGCTGAACCTGTTCAACACCTACCGGCGACAGGCTTTCGACCTTTTGACATCGGGAAAGGCAAAACAGGCTTTCCAGATCAGCCAGGAACCGGATGCGGTGAGGGAACGTTACGGGAAAAACCGCTGGGGACAATGTGTCCTGCTCGCCCGCCGGCTGATCGAATCGGGTGTCCGCCTGGTGCATGTCAACTGGCCCCGGGAACCTGGTGACAATGCCTCGGATAATCCGCTCTGGGATACCCACGCGCAGAACCATGATCGCCTGGAAGATGTTCTCTGCCCGATCTTTGATGTTGGTTTTTCGGCACTGATCGAGGACCTGGACCAGCGAGGGTTGCTCGAGGAGACGCTGGTCGTTGCGATCGGGGAATTTGGAAGGACCCCCAAGATCAATGCCAAGTCGGGGCGGGATCACTGGGGGTCGGTCTTTAGCTTCGTGATGGCAGGAGCGGGGATCGCGGGAGGGCAGGTTTACGGTAGTAGTGACCGCCAGGGTGCTTTCCCGAAAACGAACCGCGTGGAACCGGGGCACATGACCTCCACCATCTTTCACCTGCTGGGGCTCGACCACCGGGGCACGTTTGCCGATCCGACTGGCCGTGAACTGGCGCTCAGTGGCCAGCCGCCGATCTGGGAGTTGCTGGGCGAGAAACCAGCGACGGAAATTCGGGTTGAATCGACCGGGGATGTTGCCCGGGTCCCGGTCTTCGACGAAACACGTTTCCTGGCAGCGGTCGATTTCCAGGGGAGCGAGATCCTCAAACCGGTAAAAACGCCATCGCGGCCGAAGGGCTGGCGATTCCAGGCGGGAGAGGGCCTGCAGGTGTCGCTGGCAGAGGGGGTGGCCGTGGGAGGCCTGTCGCTCAAGCAGCACGTGCTCATGGGCCTGGCCGACGAGCAGCAGCCGGTCACGCTGGCCGCCGACTCGACGATGATCCTGGCCCAGGAAGTTCGCAGTCCCTTCCCGGGAACCTACCGGATCCTGCTGGATCTTGTGGGGGACGGCGACCAGGAACTCTTTGCCCAGGTCTTTGCTGAGCAGTTCAGCACGCACCTGGTCTATTTCCAGTTTACCGACAAGGGAAAGCAGATTGATCATCGCACGGTGCTTGCCGAGATGGAAATTATCCCGCCACGGGCAGACGGCACGCAGGCGGTGCCCGAGAGGTTCACGTTTGAAAAACAATTCGTGAATCCCAAGGCGGGTTCTAACTTCTCTTTCGGGCTGGGCCTGGGGGTGGCGTTGGAGATTCGCAATAAACAGCAGAAGGAGATTGCACTTCCCGCCGGCAGGGCGATGCTGCGTGTTATCCGATTCCAGCTCGAGTTCCTTGGTAAGGAAATTCTCAAGGACGTCACGGTCTAGGTGTGTAAACAGGGGGGGAATGACCGTGGATGAAGTGCGAACGGGTTTCAAGTCGCGGCTGGCTGCGGGAGAACTTCTGCTTGGATCGATGGTCACGCTTCCCTCGCCGGCAGTCGCGGAGATCCTGGCCCAGCTCGGTTACCAGTGGCTCTTTGTCGATGGCGAACATGGCCCGCTGGAGACTGCCGAGGTACTTGCAATCCTGCAGGCGGTAGGAAACCAGGTTCCCTGTGTCGTCCGCGTGCCAGCGGCCGCGGAGGTTCCGATCAAGAAAATGCTTGACCAGGGAGCTGCCGGGATCATTTCCCCGCAGGTCAACACGGCCCAGCAGGCCGCCGATGTCGTTGCCTGGTCGCTCTACGCACCCGAGGGACGGCGGGGGGTGGGGCTGGCACGGGCCCATGGCTATGGCTTGAACTTCCAGGAGTACGTGGAATCGGCCAACCAGGAAATCACGGTTATCGTGCAGGCCGAGCATGCCGAGGCAGTGGAGAATATCGAACAGATTGTCCAGGTCGAGGGGGTCGATGCGGTGTTACTGGGTCCTTATGACCTGGCGGCCAGCCTCGGAAAGATGGGGCAGGTGGACGACCCGGAGGTGACCGATGCGATTGATTGCATCACGGCTGCCTGCCAGGAAGCGGGGCTCCCGCTGGGGATCTTTGGTGTTTCGGCGGATGCAATCCGGCCCTATATCGAGAAGGGCTACAACCTGGTGGTTGCCGGTACTGATACGATTTTCCTTGCCTCGGCGGGCGGGCAGATGCTCGGCGACCTCCACTAAACGTGCCGGGATGACTATGGTCGCTGCTTTTGTCGAGGCCGACAAGCATCTATCATGGGGGAATGGACGGCACCTCGCCGTGCTCGATTTGTTTGCCATCTCTCTGTCCGGGGCCGCGCATGTTCGATTCCTTGCTTCGTCCACTTTTGCTCATCACCCTGCCAGTCTTGCTCTCGGGCCAGGTTGCTAGCACACAGCAGCCGGCGCAGAAAAAGCAGGAGCAGGGCGCGTCCAGGGCCGAATCTTTTGTTGGGCTGAAGATTGATGCCAATTCCGTACCCGAACCGAAAAAGGTCGAGTCCCGTGTGACCACGCTTCCGCTGGAGTTTTCCGGCGGGGAACATGTCATGCTGATTGGTAACACCCTGCTGGACTATGCCCAGTTCGAGGGTTTTTTCGAGACATTGCTGCAGCAGCGTTTTCCTGACAAGAAGCTGGTCGTGCGGACGCTGGCCTGGTCGGCCG
>JAPYUD010000585.1:0-2316 GCA_029936215.1 Pirellulaceae bacterium
CCTGGCAGCTGGGGAAAAACTACCAGCCCGAGGTTGGCCTGGTGGGACATACCCGGGCCGGCCTGGAGGAGCTGGTTGAACTGGTGGGGACGGGCCAGGACGAGGAGCAGAAGGTCCGGGCCAGCGAGCGTGCCGGGAAGATTGCTGCCGAGAATCAAAAGGCGCGAGAGGAGCTCGAGGAGGAGATTGACCGGCAACGTGGCGTAACGCCGCTTACTCCTCTTTGTGCCATGGAAGCGATTGCCCGTGTCCTGCCCGAGAATGTGGCGGTCGTGGAGGAGGCGGTGACAACCACCAACACCACGCTGGAACGACTCGGTGTGTTGAAGAACACGACCGGTTACTTTGGCCATCGTGGCTGGGCACTTGGATGGGGACTGGGAGTTTCGATCGGGGCCCAGTTGGCCTGGCCCGATCGCCCGGTGATCGGCATCCTTGGAGAGGGAGCAGCGATGTACGGGATCCAGGGACTCTGGACAGCAGCGCGTTACCAGGTCCCGGTCACCTTCGTGATCTGCAACAACTCCCAGTACCATATCCTCAAGCTCTGTGCCCGCACGCTGCAATTGCCGCATGCCGAGCAGGGGAACTTTGAAGGACTCGATCTTGACGAGCCGGAAATTGATTTTGTCGGCCTGGCCAGGTCACTTGGTGTGGAGGCTCATCGCGTGGAGGACGCCGATGCGCTGAGCGATCATCTTCGCAAGGGGATCGCTTCGGATCGACCGCTGCTGCTCGACGTGAGTATCTCACGTGGGCTGGGGGAGCGGTTGAATTACGGCTAGCGGAATCCTATTCCTTGAAATCGCCAGCCGTGACGATGATCAGCTTCTCCGGCTTGAAGTATTTCTTTAATGCCGTGTTGACCTGCTCCACCGTCAGGCTCTCGATGCTCAGCTCCAGGTCCCTGGTGGTCTGGATGTCCCGGTGACCTGACAGCAGGGAACCGTAGAGGCCCAGCAGGCCGTCATTTGACGATCGAGAGACGAGATTGCTCTGCAGGATCGACTCTTTTGCCCGTGCCAGCTCATCCTCGGTGACCCCTCCCTTGAGCAACAGTTTCAATTCCTCGTCGATTGCCTTGACGACCTTGGGTGAGTTTTCCGGATTGGAGATCGCGTAGATCATCAGCCGGCTCAGTTCTTCGTGAGGATAACTGCTGTACATTGCAGCGATTCCGTAAGAGAGCCCGTCCTTCTGGCGTACCCGGTCAGCCAGTCGCGAGGAAAGGCTTCCACCCCCGAGGACATGGTTCCCCACCACCAGGGCGGGATAATCCGGATGAAGGCGGCCCACCGGTACCTGCATGGCGGCCAGGTACATGGAGTTTTTCTTGTCAGGCGTGTTGATCTTCTCGTGGCTCCCCGCGGCTTTCAGGAAGGACGTGCGCGGGATGCGAGTGTATTTTTCAGTACCCGAGAGACTCCCCACGATCGACTCGATGGTCTCCTGAACGTTCTCCGGTTCGAAATCGCCAACGATGACCAGCTCCCCGGACGTGTTGGTAATGAAACTGTCGTAGAGCTTTCGGATATCTGAAATCTGGACCGCCTTGAGTTCCTCGATCTGCTGCGGAATCGTGTGTTCGGCACGCAGGTCGTCCTGCTTGTACGGGAACAGTTTCCTGCGGATCAAGTTCACGGCAAGTGCCTGGGGGTCACTCTGCATCGCCTCGAGTTGTGTCAGTTGTTGCTGTCGCATGACGTCGAATTCGTTTTCCGGAAACGTCGGTTGCAGCAGTACCTGCTTGAGGATTTCCAGCGTGGCAGGCAGGTTCTCTTTTTTCACCTTGATGGAGAAACCGAGAGATCCCAGGCTGCTACTGCCAGAGAGGGACGCTTCCAGGTTGTCGAGCGCATCCTGGATTTGCTGGTGGTCCATTTCCGCGGTGCCACGCATCATCAACGATCCCAGGAAGCCACTGGCGCCATCCAGTCCAGCCAGGTTCTCGAGGTTGCCGAAGTTGAGCTGCAGGCTCACCAGTACAAGTTCGCCACGAGTTTTCTTTGGCAGCAGAGCAACCTGGACACCATCATTGAGCTTTGTCAGCGTGGTCCGTTTCTTGATGTTCTCCAGTGTCGCTTCGAACTTTTCACCCTGGGCAATCGCCTCCCGTCCCTTGTAGTCTTTCACCATCTCGGCGATATCGGGCAGTCCGGGGATGCTCACCTGCTGGGGTTCCTCGGTGGGAATGAAAAGGCCCACGGTACGGTTGCTTTGTTGCATGTATTGCTTTGCCACCCGTTGCACATCCTCGACCGTGACTTTTTCGACGCGGTCGCGATAGAGGAAGAACAATCGCCAGTCCCCCTGGGC
>JAPYUD010000586.1:0-2310 GCA_029936215.1 Pirellulaceae bacterium
GCTATGGTCACTGCAGCAGCGGAGGCGGGTTGCCACATCTATTGCGAGAAGCCATTTGCTCCCACGGTCGAGGCGGCTGACACGATGGCAACAGCGATCCGCAAGGCCGGTGTCACGCTGGCCATGGCGCACCAGTGGCGTGCCATGGCCCCGGTAAATCGCATCATCCGACAGGTTGCCGAGGGACGTTTCGGCAGACTGTTGCGAGTCATCGCGCGACCCAAGGATGACAGCCGAGGCGGCGGCGAAGAACTTCCGCTGCATGGAACCCACCTTTTCGACATGATGCTTGCGATGACAGGCCAGCCACGCTGGGTGAGTGGGCATGTTCAGCAGGAGGGCCGCGACGTTACCAGGGAGGATCGTCGAGAAGCGACCGAGCCGATTGGGCCAGTGGCTGGAGATGCAATCGATGCCGTTTTTGGGTTCGATGATGGAGTTCGTGGTTATTTTCTCTCCACGGCGAACCTGGCGGTTGCCAGGGAGCGGGGTTTCGACAACCTCTTCGGGCTTGTTGTCGAGTGTGAAAAACAGCGGATCCAGTTGCGCCCTCCCGGTGATGCCTTCCTCTACGCGGCCCCCTCTGTGCTGGCAGACCAGGAGCAACTAGGTTGGGAAAAGGTCTGGATAGAGGACTGGCACTTTACTCCCGAGCACCAGCCCCGCCCGCTCCGTACGAGTTGGGTTCGGCTGGGAAACAAGGTGCTGGCAAAAGACCTGATCGAAGCGATCCGCGATGCTCGCTCCCCCTTGAGTGGACTGGAACATGCCGTTGCCATTACCGAGATGGTCCAGGGAGTTTATGGATCGCACCTGGATCAGGGACGCCGACTGGAAATACCCTTGCAGCACCGGAAGCACCCGCTGTTATCATGAGACGAGACAATGGAGATTACCTGCGATGAAAAAACACCACCTCCCCATCCTGTTGCTCGGCTTGTTGCTACCTGGTTTCTGTTCCGCAGCCGGGCTGGGTGACAGCCAGATCACCTGTGAGGGCAGGTATCCCGGCCACCTGCAGGGGGTCGACTGGGATCGGAAGGAATCGATCTACTGGGCCTTTACCAGCGTGCTGGTAAAGACAGATCTGGAAGGGGCGGTTGTCAAGAAAATCGATGTTCCGGGCCATCATGGTGACCTCTGTTTTCGTCGCGGTCGGATTTTCGTGGCGGTCAATTTTGGCAGCTTTAACGATCCGGATGGGAACGCGAAGAACGAGGTCTTTGTCTACGATTCAGACAGCCTGGAATTGCTTTCCCGTCATGATATTCCCCAGGTGAAGCACGGTGCCGGAGGCATGACCTGGCAGAAAGGCCGGTTTATTGTGATTGGCGGCCTGCCCGAGGGATACGAGGAAAATTACTTTTACGAGTACGACCGCGAATTCAATTTCCTGGGAAGAAAAGTCGTCCAGAGTGGTTACAGCCGGCTGGGCATCCAGGCCATCACCTCCAGTGGCAGGCTGCTCTGGTGTGGATGTTACGGCAAGGCGCTTTTGCGAGTGACCGATGACTACCAGATGACCGGACGATGGGAATTTGATTGCGGCTACGGGTTGCTACATCTCGGTGGAAAAAAGTACATGGTTACAATCGGTCTTCACGATGAGGAAACTGGCCACGGGGGGGGGCTTCAGCCAGCAGAAGTTTCCGAAAACGGTGGTCTGGAGCCGACCATGGGTTTTCTGGCACCCCCGATGGGAAAACGGCGGCGATAAGTAGCCCTGGCAGCAAAGGAGACGTGGATGACGTACCTGAAATACGAGAAAGCAGGTCACCTCGGCCTGGACGAGGGGCGTCTCCAGGAGGCGTATCAACTGCTCGACCAGTGGACTGATGGCGACAACGCACCGGTTCCCGGGGGAGCGATCCTGGTAGGACGACATGGGAGGATCGTTGAGCCACATTTTTCCGGCCGGCAGGGGCCCGAGAAGGGTGCCGAGAAGATTCGCCGCGATGGTATGTTCCTGCTGGCCTCGATAACCAAGCCAGTGGCTTACATGGGGGCGCTGATGCTGATGGAGCGTGGCGAGTTGAACCTCACCGACCCGGTGGTTCATTACATCAAGGAGTTTGCTGCTCACCACAAGGAAGCGACGCTCGTGCAACACCTCTTTACCCATACGTCCGGGATGCCGGACATGCTGGTCAATAATGCCGAGCTGCGGCGCAACCATGCCCCGCTCAAGACATTCATCCAGGGAGCCATACGGGATACGGTGCCGTTGTTTGAGCCAGGGACTGACCTCAGCTACCAGAGCATGGGGACGCTGGTTGTGGCCGAGCTGGTTCAGCGGCTCAGTGGCCAGAC
>JAPYUD010000062.1:0-12132 GCA_029936215.1 Pirellulaceae bacterium
CTCGAGCACCTGGGGGTGGTCACCGGCGACATTGGACTGCTGTCCCGGATCGGCCTGCATGTCATAGAGCTCCTTGCCGTTGACCAGTCGCCAGCGCTGGGTCATGACCGAGCTCTTGCGCCATTTTTCCGGGTAGGGAATCCGCTGGGAATGGACCAGCAGAGTACGGTCACGAAGGACCTTTTGATTCCCGTAAAGCGGCTTGACGAGGCTGGTACCGTCGCGAGTTTTTACAGCGGGATCCTTAAAACGGCAAAGACCTGCCAGGGTTGGCAGCACGTCAACATGGGCCGAAAGCTGGTCGACATCGATTCCCGTGCTCAAGCCGCCATCAGGCCAGTGGATGAAGAAGGGGACACGATGGCCTCCGTCGTACTCGGATCCCTTTCCACCACGCATGCCGGCATTAAAACCACGCCAGTTCCCTTCTGCGTTGGCAGGAGCTCGCCAACCAGCTGCTGAACCATTGTCCGTCATGAACACCAGGATCGTGTTCTTCTCCAGCTCAAGTTCCTTGAGCCTGGTCCGCAGGCGACCAAGGTTCTCATCGATATTGGTGATCATGCCATAGAAATTCGACATCGCCGCCGGCACTCCCTGGTCCCGGTACGGCTTCGAGTATTTATCATCCACCAGGTACGGGCCATGCGGTGCATTGGTTGAGATATAAGCAAAGAAAGGACGGTCCCGATTTTCCTCGATGAAGCGAAGGGCATCGGTAAACCAGACATCGGTACAGTAACCCTCCACCTTCTCCGGAACGCCCATGCGAAAGTAGGTGTCATCGAAGTAATTGTTACCCCAGTAATCGGGGCCCTGGCCAACTCCACCTCCCCCGTGCATGAACACGTCCTGGAAACCCTGGTCCTGTGCTCGCAGGGGGTGATTTTCTCCCAGGTGCCATTTCCCAAAAGCTCCGGTCCGATAACCTGCCGCAGAAAATACCTCTGCCATCGTCAGCTCACTGGGGCTCATCAGCGAGCGGCCCATGATCGTGTGCCAGACGCCCGTACGAGTGGAATAACGACCGCTCATCAGGGCCGAACGCGTGGGTGAGCAGGTGGGGTCGACGTGGAAATTCGTCAGCCGTGCACTCTCCGTATAGAGCTGGTCCATGTTCGGGGTCTTGATCATCGAATTTCCATGTGCACCGAGATCACCGTATCCCTGGTCATCTGTGATCACCAGCACCACGTTAGGACGCGGGTTGGCGGCCCGGGTGGTCCCTGTCATCAGAAAAAACAGGATCAACAGCGAGGGAGAGAGAGAAACAAGAAAATGTCGCATCATGATTTCAACTTACGCCCCCGGGCCCGATGGAATTACCAGTCACTGATTGCCAGTATATAAACGAAAACCCGGCAGTCACCAGGTGGCAACTGCCGGGTTGATCTTTTTGGTACACCCTTCAAAGGAAGGAAGCTTTGTTAGGTAGAAGGACGCTGGGGTGGACGATCGCCGTCAGGACGATCACCGCCACCAGGACGCTGACCACCACCGGGACGCTGGCCACCCTGTCCGCCTCGCTGACCACCACGACCACCACGCAGTGCACCCTCGGGCAACTTGAACTCCTTGCCCTTCATCTCGGTAAACTGCGTCTTCTGGGCTGCGGTCAGGACAGCAAGAATGTCCTTCTCGGATTGCTGGTTCATCTGTGTGAAGACCTCGCGAATCTTCTCACGATCACCACTCTGGAAAAGCTCACGGATTTGCCCCTGCATTTTCTCACGGGCATCCGTCTGCACCTTTTCCATCTTTTCCTTCTGCTCTGCCGTGATCTTCAGTTCCTTGGCGATTGCATCTTGCAACAGCGCCCGGATTCCCTGGACCTGCAGAGCAATTTCATCAAGCCGATCGGTCTGGTGCGGAAGAAGAATCTCCTTCACCTTGTCATCGACCGTCTTGCGTTGCTTTTCAGCTCGTGCACGGAACTCCTGGATCAACTTGTTTCGAGCTTCCTCGTCAAGCTCCCGGAAGTTCGGTCGTTCACCCTGCTGGGTTCGCGCGTCTTCCCGGATCTTCGTCAGGGCAGCCTTGAGTTCCTCGTACTGGGAATCGAGCATCTCGATCTCGGTACGAACTTCCTTGATGTCAACCAGAGCGGTGGCACTGACGGCTTGAGCGCCACCGAAACCACCGGGCCGTTGTCCGCCACCCTGGCGCTGGCCACCCTGGCGCTGCTGGGCTCCACCCTGGCGTTGACCAGGTTGCTGTTGAGCCAGCAGGTTGGAATCGGCAACCATCATTGCCATGGTGGCAACGGCAATCATCAATAATGACTTGTGTAACTTCATCTTCTTCTTCCTTCTATAAAACAGGGGCACCAACACCGTCGATTAGCCCGAATTAGGGACTTCACTCAGTAATTTAAACCGATCTCAATAGCCAAGGTTTCGTCAAACTTGCTAAAAAAGTAGCAAGAAGATCTCTAAATAGTAACACGTATTTTTCCGCGTTACAGCATTTCACTAGCGGAAATTGGCCTTCTTAAAGAAAAAACACCGCGTTTTTCAACCTTTTCTTCGTTTGCTGTTTTTCTGTGATGAGAACAGGCAGATCCTGGTTTTTTTCCCTTAACGTTCATCTGTCGATGGGGCCCCTGTGACAGCCCCATGATCTCGTCATCACGGGCGGTCTCCCCTTTCGCCTCGCCCTTTTGTACCGATAATGGCGTCGTTGAAGCTCCACTTCCCCAATCCATCATTCACGGGAAGATCCACATTTGTTCCCCGAGGATCATTCATCATGAAGGCGATCGTGCTCCAGGAGCCAAGGCATTTTGAACGTGTGGAAATCGAGGAAGCGGCGGCACCGGAAGCAGGCGAGGCGCTTGTCGCGGTCCACCGTGTCGGCATCTGCGGCACGGACCTGAGCGGCTACCTGGGCAAGTTTCCGTTCTACAGTTACCCGCGCATTCCAGGCCATGAACTGGGAGTGGAAGTACTGGAAGTAGGTACCGACGTCACCAACGTCATTCCCGGCGATCGCTGTAGCGTGGAACCCTACATTAACAACCCGGAGAGCTTTGCCAGCCGGCAGGGCCGCAGCAACTGCTGTGATGAACTCCAGGTCCTTGGTGTCCACACCGACGGGGGACTGCGTTCACGTTTCATCGTGCCAGCTCGCAAGTTACACAAGTCCGGGTCCCTGGAAATGGAACAGCTGGCACTGGTCGAGACACTGAGCATCGGCTGCCACGCCGTGGATCGCTGCCAGCCACAGGCGGGAGAAAACGTACTGGTCATCGGTGCGGGTCCGATCGGGCTTTCGGTGATCGAGTTCCTCAAGCTCACCGCTGCTCGCATCCTGGTGATGGACATGAACGAGGAACGGCTTGCCTTCTGCAAGCAGACCATGGGGGTGGATGAAACCGTTGTCTTCCAGGGTGACGGGTCCGAGCTGGAACAGATTCAGCAGCTCACCGATGGCAACCTGCCGACGATTGTACTGGACGCCACGGGCAACTCCGCCTCGATGTCCAATGCACTCAACTATGTCGCTCATACCGGCACGATGGTCTTCATCGGAATCGTGACAGATGAAATCCACTTCCCCCACCCACTCATGCATGCCCGGGAGATGACGCTGCTGGCTTCCCGCAACTCCCTCCCCAGGGATTTTTCTCGCATCATCCAGTTGATCGAGGAGGGAACAATCGATACCCAGCCCTGGATCACTCACCGAACTCCCTTCGAGGAGATGCCCGGAGTTTTTGAATCATTCACGCGGCCGGAAACGGGTGTCATCAAGGCAATCGTGGAAGTCCAGTAACCATCTCGAGGAATCATCGATGAAATCCTGTGTCACGATCAGCCTGGTGGAGGAAGCACGCGGAGGACCCTTCGTTTTCTGGGATGGCCTGGAGGACGGTTGCCAACGCGCCGCGGCCCTTGGATTCGACGCCGTGGAGGTCTTTCCGCCGGGGGCGGGGGCGGTGGATGGCGAGCACCTTGCTTCGCTTCTTGAGCAACACCAGCTCCAATTGGCAGCGGTAGGAACCGGGGCCGGCTGGGTCAAGCACCGGCTTACCCTGACCTCCGCGGACCCCCAGCAGCGAGAACAGGGGCATGCTTACGTGCGGGAGATCATCGACCTGGCGGGTCCACTGGGCGCCTCGGCCATCATCGGCTCAATGCAGGGATCACATGGAAAAGAGGTCGACCGGGAGACAGCACTCTCTTACCTCGGCGAAGCGCTCCGGGAGCTCGGGGAGTATGCCCGGCAGCATGCGGTACCCCTGATTTACGAACCACTTAATCGTTACGAGACAAATCTCTGCACGACAATGGCCGAGGGGGTCGAGCTGCTGGAGAAACTGGGTGAGGACCTGAATGTCGTGCTTCTGGCCGACCTGTTCCACATGAACATCGAGGAGACCTGCCTGGCTGATGCCATCCGGGCTGGTGGCAGCTACATTGGCCACGTCCATTTCGTCGACTCCAACCGCCGCCCGGCTGGCATGGGACATATCGATTACCAGCCAGTCATGTCCGCCCTGGCTGAAATTGGGTATGACGGTTATCTCTGTGCCGAGGCACTCCCCTACCCCGATTCCCAGCAGGCAGCCGAACAGACAATCAACTGCTACCGGCAATGCACGCTCAGCGATTAAGGATTCCTTTCGGTGGAGAGACACCCGACGATGAATGAATCACTACCGGCCCCCGTCACGCTTGGCATGGCGCCCAGTTTCGGTTTTGGTGACCGGACAGGCCTGGCCACCCCCGGTCACGTTGCCTCAATGAAGCGTTGTGGCGATGGGATCGAGGCGATTTATCCCCAGCAGTCCATCCGCGAGATGACACGCACCTCGCGGACCCCCTCCGACGTCATGGATGATGCACTCCGCTGCATGGTTGAATCTGGCTGGGAAGGGTCCACCGGTGCCGATGCAGATCATCTCAAGACACGTGACGATGTTGACGTCACCACGGCAGTGGGATTCACCTTTTTCACCATTGATCCATCCGACCATGTTGACGAGCAGGCAGATGACTACACCGCGGAACAACTTCACGACAAGTTCCAGCAGGTTACCGACCAGGTCGACTGGATTGACCGTTACCGGGGCAAGGAGATTCCCCTGGAAAGTGGCACGGTCATCGAACTGGATGAGCTGGCCTGCCTGAGGGCAGCGGTCAAGTATGGTCCGGCCCTGGCACATGCCCTGGATCTTTCCACCTATATCGCCACGGTCCACGAATCTCTCGGCCGTGACTTTGAAATCGAGTTGAGCGTGGACGAAACTCCCCAGCCAACAACGCTGGCAGAGCACTACATCATTGCCGACCAGTGCCTGGACCACGGCATGAAGCTGGTCAGCCTGGCACCACGGTTTATTGGTGACTTCGAAAAAGGAGTCGACTACAAGGGGGATGTCGAGGCGCTCGAATCCTCCCTGCAGGATCATGCTGACATCGCCCGGAAACTCGGGCCCTACAAGCTCAGCCTGCATTCCGGGTCGGACAAGCTCTCCATGTACCCGGCGCTTGCCCGGACCACCGGCGGACTCTACCACGTCAAGACAGCTGGAACGAGTTACCTGGAAGCACTCCGGGTAGTGGCCCGGCATGATGAGCCACTTTTCCGTGAGATCATCCGCTTCGGCCGGGAACGGTACAACACCGACAAGGCAACCTACCATGTCTCGGCAACGCTCGATTCCGCCGTTGAGGCCGATGACGATGTGGATCTCCGGGAACTGGAGCGACAGTACCTGGAGATCTGGGACGAGGTGCCTGAGGGCAAGGGATTTACCGCACCCGGGCGACAGATCCTGCACTGTACTTTTGGATCCGTCCTGACCGACGAGCGACTGGGGCCAGCACTGCGCGGCCTGCTGGTCGATCACCCGGACACCTACTGCGAGGTACTGGATGACCACTTTGGCCGGCACCTGGATGCCCTTCGCGCCGGCATGTAACTCCCGCTGCCCATTGTTACCAGCAAGGAAATCGATAATGCTCAAGCACCAGCTTATCCACCCACAGATCAACGAGGTCCTGGCCCGGGCAGGTCATCATGGGAAGGTGCTGATTGCCGACGGGAACTACCCCTGCTCAAGTACTCTTGGCCCCAATGCACAGCTTGTCAGCCTCAATCTCTCGCCCGGCCTTGTCACCTGTACGCAGGTCCTGCAAGCCCTGGTCACGGCCATTCCCCTGGAAGCTGCCCAGACCATGGATTACGAGACCACCGGCCCCTATGCCCTGGATGAAGATCCACCGGTCTGGGTGGAATACCGGGAAGTCCTCTCGGCGGCCAAACTGGACCTCGAGCTTGAGCCGATCGACAAGTGGGAATTTTACAAGGCCGCCTCGACAGCCGACCATATACTCACGATCCAGACTGCCGATCAACAGCGATTTGCTAACCTGCTGCTGACCATCGGGGTGAGGATGGACTAGCCTGCCGGGTTTTTCGGCCGGGAAGAGAAGGAACCGCCATGGAATTTCGTCCTCTTGGAAACACCGGCATCGAGCTTTCCGTGCTCAGCTTCGGCGCCTCGTCCCTGGGCCAGGAATTCCGCGCCGTCGATTTGAACGAGGCACTCGAGGCAGTGCCCGTGGCACTCGATTGCGGAATGAACTTCATTGACACCTCTCCCTATTATGGACGAGGGATGTCCGAGGTCCTGCTTGGAGTGGCCCTCAAGAACATTCCCCGTGATAGCTATTACCTGGGGACCAAGCTTGGTCGATACGATGCCAACCACTTTGATTTCTCGGCCAGTCGGGTCGTCGAGAGCGTGGATGTCAGCCTGCACCGACTGGGAGTGGACCACCTGGACATCTGTCTCTGCCATGACATTGAATACGTCGATATGCAACAGATCGTGGACGAGACATTACCTGCCTTGAGAAAGATCCAGGAGCAGGGGAAGGTGAGGTTCATCGGTATTTCTGGATACCCGATGAATATCTTTTCCTTCATCCTCGAGCAGACCGACCTGGACGTGGTCCTCTCTTACAACCACTACACTCTCCAGAACACGATGTTTGCCGGGCTGGTCCCGATGCTCCAGGAACGGGGCGTCGGCATCATGAATGCCGCACCCTTCTCCGCCCGCCTGCTCACCAACGCGCCTCTGCCTCCCTGGCACAAGGCAACCGAAGAGGTACGAGCGATCTGCCGGAAGGCGGCAGAATTCTGCTCGGACCAGGGAGTGGACATTGCCCAGCTGGCAGTACAGTTTTCTGTTGCCCACCCCGACATGACGACCTGCATCACCGGTTCAGCTAACCCGGAGCGTATTCGCCAGTGGACCGAGTGGGTGGAACAGCCCACTGATCAGTCACTGCTGGAATCTGTCCTGGAGATTCTCCAGCCGATCGACAACTGGTTCTACGTCGAGGGTCGAGAGGAAAACAACGATCCCGTGGGGTCGGCAGAGGGGTAACCCCGGGAAACAGGACAAGAATTTCATGAATCTGGTCATTGATGCCCATCATCACTTCTGGCAACGCCAGGGGGATCCTTTTGATTACGACTGGCTGGAATCACCCGGCCATGATCCAATCTGCCGGAATTTCCTCCCCGCCGACCTCCTGCCACACCTCGAGCAGGCGGGTATCGATCGGACGGTACTGGTCCAGACCCAGCACCACCTGGAAGAAAATCGCTGGGCCCTTGGCCTGGCTGAAGAAAACGATTTCATCGCCGGCGTCGTTGGCTGGGTTGACCTTGCCAGCGCGGACTGCGAGGACCAGTTAGTCGAGTTCCTTGACCATCCACGCTCCGTGGGCATCCGGCATGTGACCCAGGATGAGCCGGACGAGAATTTTATCGTCCGTGATGAGATCATTACTGGCCTGAAGGTCCTGGAAAAGCACCAGTGCCCATTTGACTTGCTGTTCTATGTCCAGCATCTCCGGCACGCTACCACGCTGGGCCAGCAGCTACCGGACCTGCCAATGGTGATTGACCATCTGGCCAAGCCCCGAATCCGTGAACAGCATACAGGAAGCTGGAGAGCCGAACTGAAAGAGGCTGCTGCCATGCCCAATCTCTTCTGCAAGCTCTCCGGCATGATCACCGAGGCGGACTGGGAGAACTGGAAGCCGACGGACCTGAAACCCTACGTGGAGACCGCGCTGGAGGCTTTTGGTCCGGATCGCTGCATGTTCGGGTCCGACTGGCCAGTCTGTGAGCTGGCAGGTTCTTACCAGCAGGTTTACGAGGCGCTGGTGGAAGTCCTGGGACCGATCAGCGCGGATGAGCGAGGACATTTGTTTGGAGGCACTGCTGCTCGCTTCTATCGACTGGCCCCGGATCCTGCTTGAGGGTCATGCCAGTTCACCGGAGAGCAGCAGGTCGAGAATCTCTTCCAGTTCACCCCACTCCCACTTCCAGCTCTCGATCGTCTCATTCGCAGGGCGAACTTCAAGCGTCAAGGCTTCCACCGAAGCAACGGGTTGGAACGAGACCTGATCATTGCTCACTACCTGCACAACTGAACGTGAGGACTGCCCTGAAACAGGAACATCCTCAACCGTGGAATTCACCTGATCCGACCTGGAAAATAAAACCGCCTGGGGACTGCTCAACAGCACCAGGTCCTCGGAAAACAGCTTGGCCATGACCTGCTGACTATCGGCGGCTGCCGCCTCGCGGGCCCTGAGGGTGGCCAGCGAGACCTCGTTGAAATGGGACACGAAAGTATCCACATCCAGCACGCTCAGCTGCAGGTCCCCGTTGACATCCAGGAAGGGCGACGGGGCATTCACCGGATCAGGGTTAATCGGTAGAGCATGGGGTCCCTCCCTCTGCAAGCGATCGATCACCCGCAGAACATCGAGTGGGGAAACATGGCCATCCTCGTTGACATCGTACCGGTTAACCGGGTTCTGCCAGGTCTCGTAGTCGGTGATCTCGATAGTTGTGACCACGTCCTCAAAAGAGCTGGCCGAGGCAGTCACCGTTACCTGCTGGCTTCCATCGAGCAGGTGGTCATCAATGACATCCGCGGTAAACGTCATTGCTGCTTGCTGGGCCGGAATCACCACGCTGGCAGGGAGGACCAATTCACTCGTGTCACTACTTGCAAGCGTTACCTGGAGGTCCCCGGAGAGATCGGCTCCCACGCGGGAGAGCGTCCATTGAACTGCCGCGTCACCGGCATTCTCAGAAACGAATTCGACACCTGCCTGCAGGTGCAGTCCGGCCCGGCTAGAGAACAGGAAGCTAGCATTGCTCTCTTCATGACCAGCCGCACTGGCGACCACCAGGACCTGCTGTTCATCGTGCCAGCTGGCTGGGTCCGCCACCTGGACTGTCAGGCTAGCTGCACCCAGGCCTGCCGGGATCGTCAGCTGCTGCGGAACCACGATCCCCTCGATTCCCTCCCATGTGAGCTGGACAACCAGTGGCCCGCCATGGGATTCGTCGGTACGGCTGACCGTGATGGTGTTTTCTCCAGCTCCTGCACTTACCAGGGCCACCTGGTCTGTAAACGTGACTCCCAGCGGTTCATAATCCCGGACCTCGACAGTCGTGATCCCGGAATCAAAGCCTGTTGCGGTCGCCGTGAGCGTAACCCACTGCACGCCATCGAGCAGCTGGTCATCAACTGCATCCACCATCACTTCGGCGGATATGCTCCCGGCGGGAATCGTGACAAATGCCGGCACTGCCAGCTCGCTGCTGTCAGACGAGAACAGGGCAACCTCAACCGCTTCCAGGGTATCCAGGTCACTCCGCTCAACGACGAGCCGTGTTGCCTGCGGGCCATCGTTCTCGTGAACACTCGCCGATTCGACCTGCAGCGAGAGTTGCTCATGGTCCAGCACCTGGAGCGAGATGATCCCAGTCCCAATACCCTCCGCCGTCGCCGTGATCATGACATGCTGACTGCCATCAAGAAGCTGGTCATCAACGGCATCCAGGGGGATCGTCACTGAATCCAGGCCGGCAGGGATAATGACCTGGCCGGGCAAGGCGATCTCGCTTGGATCATCGTGGGTTAGCGTCACCAGCAAGTCACTCGAGTTCCCGATCCCCTGCCGTGATATCTGCACCAGGGTGGCCCCCGCGCCGGCGCTCTCCCGGATCATATTGTCCATTACCTGGACCTGCAGGGTTGTCTGGTGCCCAAAGTGAACACCGCTGGTCAACTCGCCAGCGGCCACGATCAGCTGGTGGGCTCCCTCGCTCTCCTCGCCTGGTGAAGTAAGCACCCAGGAAGGAGGAATCACCGTGCGGACAAAATGGGATCCTGCCGGCACATCATCCAGCGTGTACCAGCCATCCTCACCCGTGATCGTGGAATTTTCGGAATGAGCAAGTGTCAGGGACCAGCCATGCAGGATTCCCTCATCCTGCTGGTACCGGTCGTGAACTTCCAGTACCCAGCTGCCCGGTGCCAGTTCGGAATCCAACCCTGCAAGGGGTTCGAGCGGTCGAAAGGAACCCTGGTAGGGTGGCGTTCCCTGGGAAATGGAAATACTCGCCTCGTCATCAAAAGAAGTATTCGAGAAGTTGGCATGTGCGTTGCCAACGCTGGAGACAAGTTCAATCCGACTCCCAGCAGGACTCACCAGGTAAATTGCCAGGTCCGCATCCCAGCTGTGTTCCAGTTCAATTTCTACATTCACGTCGGTGAGGGGTCCCAGCTGCTGGTCAACCAGGATTTCCGATCGAATCATCGATTCATCCTGGATCAACATATCACCTGCAGCCGAAGCAAAGGTCACGCTGCCGACATCCAGCTGGCCATTGTCGTTTGTGTCCAGGTAAACCACCTGGCTGGAAAGCCCAGGTTCATCCCCTGCCATCCCGTCACGATCAAGATCAAAGAACAGACGCCCCTGGATAGATCCCGGACGCATCTGCCGGATACCATGTGCCATGGAGACAAGGTCCAGGCGTGGATAGTCCTCGTCCGTATTGTCCACATTGTCGTTCTCGTCGTCGCCGTCATGGATCGTTGCCGAGGAGGTCGAGAGCAGGTGCCTGAACTCGTCGACCGTCAGCCGCCTCCCCAGTTCCTGTACTGCCAGTTGCTGCGCCAGTGCTGCCGCACCTGCCACATGCGGGGTTGCCTGGCTGGAAAGCCCAGGTTCATCCCCTGCCATCCCGTCACGATCAAGATCAAAGAACAGACGCCCCTGGATAGATCCCGGACGCATCTGCCGGATACCATGTGCCATGGAGACAAGGTCCAGGCGTGGATAGTCCTCGTCCGTATTGTCCACATTGTCGTTCTCGTCGTCGCCGTCATGGATCGTTGCCGAGGAGGTCGAGAGCAGGTGCCTGAACTCGTCGACCGTCAGCCGCCTCCCCAGTTCCTGTACTGCCAGTTGCTGCGCCAGTGCTGCCGCACCTGCCACATGCGGGGTTGCCTGGCTGGTTCCATGCTGGGTCAGGAGCCCGCCGGTCGGACCTGCCCCGGTAATCGGTGCGCCGGGGGCAAACACGTCCACCAGGTACGGGTGCCTCTGGGAGAAGGGGGTAATCACGTCTGGTCCGCTGGTCTCGGCCGTCGCTCCGCCCCCGTAGGAGACCCGGCCGATGTTCCGATCAAACACCGCGCCCACGGCAATCACGCTCGGATCCGCAGCAGGGGCGGAAATCCCGGTAGCACTGTTGACCGAGTAGTAAGAATTGCCGGCTGCCGCGACGGTGATCACATCCAGTGATTCCAGTGCAGAGAATTCATCTGCCCAGGAGGTGTTGTTGCGGACATAGGAAAAGTTACCGTAGCCGAGTGACATGTTAATGCTGGCGATGTTGTACTCTGCGGCATGTGCAACAACCCATTGCAATGCCTCTTCAATGTCACGGCTCGTTGCTCCACCCCCTGAATCCGGGAACACCTTGAGGTGAATAATGCTGGCTCCCGGTGCCATCCCCGTAAGCTGGCTGTCACTCGATGCCACGATACTCGAGACATTCGAACCATGCCCGCTGTGGTCACTGGCATCGCTGTCGTTCGCCCCGGAAAAGTCATAGCTGTAGACAATCCGGTCCGAGATTCCGTCGTCATCCGCATCGGCGCCAAAGAACGGATGATCCAGGTCGATCCCGGTGTCCAGGATGACAACCGAAAAACCGCTTCCATTGATGCCTGCAAACAGCTGGCTGGAACGCAGCTCATCAAGCCGAACAAGCGGAGACGACTGGATCGTCTGG
>JAPYUD010000063.1:0-7913 GCA_029936215.1 Pirellulaceae bacterium
GCCGTTGACACATGACTTGATTGTCAACATGGTCGAGCAACTAGGGGGAGAATTGGACAGCGTGTTGATTACCGAACTGAAGGATCACACCTATTTTGCCCGGGTCCGTATCCGCCAGGATGGGGAGTTGATTGAAATCGACTCCCGGCCGTCCGACGCGATTGCGATTGCCGTGACCTGTGAACCGAACCTGCCGATCTGGGTTTCAGAACAGGTCATTGAGGAAGTTATCGGCAGTATCTAGCCTGCATCCTCCCGGTCATTATCCGCGCTCGATATCGGCAAACGCACCCTTGACTAGCGCCAGAGCCTGTTCTCCGTCATCAGATGCCACGATCACGTTTACCCGTGCCTCACTGGTATTGGTCAACTCCACGTTGATGCCTCCTGCTCCGAGTGCCTTGAACATCCGGTGTGCCACGCCTGTATGACTGCGCAATCCGATGCCCGATACACTGAGCTTTGCCGCTTGTGGACTACTGCTAATTTTCTCACAGGGGAGTTCATCAGCAATCTCCTTGCAGAGTTCCTGGGCTGCCTTGAGGTCGTGATGGGGAACCGTGAAACTGATATTCGCAAGGCCGTCACCGTCGAGATGACTCTGGACAATCATGCCAGCCTTGGCAACCCGCTCAAACACCATTGCCGCGACACCCGGGCGATCGGGCACTCCCTCGAGCGTGATTCGTGACTGGTTGGTATCCAGCGAGATTTCATCGATAACGATTTCTTCCATACCCCGCAGGCGATCAACAACGTCGACCCGTTCTGCTTCGGCCCGGGGATGGGGGATCTCACTTAGCCGGGGGAGTTCGTTCTCTGCCGGAATCTCCAGTTCAAAGGTGTCGTGGACGGCTTCAAGGGCCTTTCTCGCATCGTTCTTGTGGACCAGGACCGAGATCTTGATCTGGCTTGTGGTGATCATCAGCACGTTGATTCCTGCGTCACTGATAGATCGGAACATCTTCTCTGCCACGCCCGGTTGATGTGCCATGCCACTTCCCACCACCGAGACCTTGGAGACATCGGCCGAGTGGGAGACGTCCTTGATCTCGAGTGTCTGGCGAAGGCGCTCGATCACTTCCATTGTCATCCCCAGTTCATCACGCGGGATCGTGAAGGAGAGTCCCGAATGGCCTTCCTTGCCAATATTCTGGACGATCATATCGACAGTGATCTTCTGGTTGGCGATCTGTGAAAAGACCTCGTTGCTGCTTCCCGGGATATCGGGGACACCAGCGAGCGTGATGAGCGCCTCATCCTCTGCCAGGGCAGCACCTCGCACTGCCTTGGAAAGATCCGCCGGAATCTCCGTGATGATCGTGCCGGGTCCCTCCACCATGCTGCTTTGAACCAGGATTGGGACAGAGTACTTCTTGGCAAATTCGATCGACCGGCTGTGCATCACGCCCGCTCCAAGGCTGGCAAGTTCAAGCATTTCATCGTAGCTGACATGGCTCATTCGCCTGGCGCTGGCCAGCTTTCTTGGATCGGTCGTGTAGATTCCATCCACGTCGGTGTAGATTTCACAGCGTGCGGCCCCCAGGACTGCTGCCAGGGCGACCGCGGTGGTATCGCTCCCTCCACGTCCCAGTGTCGTGATATCGAAGTTTTCATCGATCCCCTGGAAACCGGCGGCAATCACGATCTGACCCTCGGACAGTAACTGCTCGATCCGCTCGGTTGAAATCGAGATAATCCGTGCCCTGGTATGCGTGCTGTCCGTGCGGATTCCAATCTGGGCCCCTGTCAGGCTGACCGCCTGGTGTCCAAGCGATTCAATCGCCATCGCCATCAGGGCCACGCTTACCTGTTCCCCGGTGGAAAGCAGCATGTCCATTTCACGTGCGGGTGGATGCTGATTAATCTGCCGGGCAAGATCTACCAGCATGTCGGTATTTTTCCCCATCGCACTGACCACCATCACCACCTGGTGCCCCTCCTGGCTGGCGCGGACCGCCTTTCCTGCCGCGGCAAGGATCTTGTCCGGGTCCGCGACGCTGGTACCGCCATATTTCTGTACAAGGATCGACATCTTTGGTGATTCCAGGTTCGGTGGGTGTTCAATCGGAGAGAAAGAAGGACATCAGCTGGTGACCCGCCTCGTAGTGTGTGGACGATCTGCCGGCCGATTGCTCATCGTATCCGCGTGCCTCGTCTGCCTCGATACCCTTGCCGGCCAGGGCAAAGGGGACTGCACCGTGAGTGTGGGTACGCGTGCAAAGCGAGGTGGGGTGATCGGGAGTAACCAGCAGCCGGTAATCGCCGCGGTTCTTGAGCGCCTCGTGAAGCGGAGCGACAATCTGCTGGTCAATCTGCTCGAGTGCCTCGATCTTGGCTTCCACATCCCCCTGGTGAGATGCCTCGTCCGTCGCTTCCACGTGCACGCAGACAACATCTACTCGCTCCAACGCCTCGAGGGCGGCCCGGCCCTTGGCAGCATAATCGGTGTCCGTGTAGCCGGTTGCACCAGCCACCTCGACCAGGTCCCAGCCAATCAGAGCGGCGATTCCTCGAAGCAGGTCGACAGCCGTGATCATCAATCCCTGCTTGCCGAATTGCTCCTGGAAGGAAGGAAGCTGGAGAGCCTGGCCCAGTCCCCAGAGCCAGATATTGGTCGCTGGCAGCAGCCCGGCAGCGATTCTCTCCCGGTTCACCGGGTGGTCTTTGAAGAGGCGTGCTGAACGGTTCATTAACTCACAGAGCAGGTCACTTCCGGGGCCACGCGGGTAATCGTCCATCACCAGCTGGTCGGCCAGGTCATGAGGTGGCGTACTACGGGATTCCCGGGAAAACGGCGCTCCCTGCTGCCCGCCACGGTAGATCAGCAGGTTGCGGTAGCTGACCCCGCTGATAAACTCCAGCGAATCGCCTCCCAGTTCCTGCTGGAGAGACTCGAGTAACAGCCGAGCTTGCTCGGTTGTTACATGGCCCGAGGTAAAGTCCTTCATTACCTGGTCCTGGACAGTGACCAGGTTGCAGCGGATCGCCCAGTCCTCCGGAGCCAGCGGGATCTTCTGGGCCGCTGCTTCCAGTGGAGCCCGGCCAGTAAAATGCACCTCCGGGTCATACCCCAGCAAGCTGAGATTGGCGACGGCAGAACCGGCTGGCAGGTGAGCTGGAACATGGTTGGCAGTTCCCACCATGCCCTCCTCTGCCACGATGTCCATGGCCGGAAGATGTGCTGCCTCCAGTGGCGTGCGGTCTCCGAGTGACTGCTGCGGTTCATCCGCGCATCCGTCGGGAATCACGATGACGTATTTCATGACTCGTCTTCCGCTTTCTCCTGGGCCAGCAGGTTAATCCAGTACCCGCATACGAACACAACCGGGCAGGACGTTCTCAGATTGTTCCAGTTCAGCCAACGCCATATCGAGAGCTCCCTCGGTGGTCGTATGTGTCATGATAATCAAGGGAACATAGGGAGATGTCCCGTCCGGCGTTGATTCTCGCTGGATGATCGAGTTGATAGAGACCTGTTGTGAACCCAGGATACCGGCAACCTCCGCCATCACCCCGGGCTCGTCCACGACGCTCATCCGCAGGTAGTATCGTCCACTATGTTCACCCGGAGATTTCATTTCCAGGGGCTTCTCAGGACGCATCCCCAGTCCCGCTTGTTGGAACGTCAACTGGCTGCGGCCCACCACCGTATCAATCAGGTCCGCCACGACTGCCGATGCGGTCGGCATCTGTCCTGCCCCCCGGCCCTGGAAGAAAACACGCCCGGCGATGTCACCAACCACGCTGATTGCGTTTTCGCTGTTGCGTACCTCGGCCAGCGGCTGGCCACATCGTACCAGGGTCGGTGAGACGTGGATTTCCAGGCCACTGTCGACGAGTTGGGCAATCCCCAGCAGCTTGATCCGGTATCCCATCTGGTGTGCGCATTGCAGGTCGTCCAGGGAAAGCTGTTCAATTCCGGTGCAAGGGATCGATTGCCAGGAAACCTCTGTTCGGTAGGAGAGCTGGACCAGGATAGCGAGTTTTTGAGCTGCGTCGGAGCCATCCACGTCAAGTGTTGGGTCTGCCTCGGCATATCCTCGCTGTTGTGCCTCTGCCAGTGCCTCTTCGTATCCAACCCCCTCCTCGGTCATCCTGGTCATGATGTAATTGCTGGTGCCATTGAGGATGCCACAGAGGGACTCAATCCGGTTCGCCGCCAGGCTCTGGCCGATGGCTGTGACAATCGGGATTCCCCCACACACCGATGCCTCGAAGGCAATCGACCGGCCCAGCTGCCGTGCTCGTTCAAATAACTCGCTTCCATGTTCTGCCAGCAACGCCTTGTTGGCTGTGATCACGTCCTTGCCGCTTTCCAGCAGGCGGAGCATGATGGTGCGGGCAGGCTCCAGGCCGCCGATGAGTTGAATCACTACCGGGATGGTAGGGTCATTGATGAGCGATTCGAGGTCGGAGCTGAGGAGGCCTTCTGGAAGCTGAAGCGAACGGGGCTTTTCAACGTCAGTGACGATGATTGTTGCCAGTTCAAGCGGTCGACCAGCCTGGCAGGCAATTCGGTCACCATGCGAAAGCAGAACCTGGGCCACACCGCTCCCCACCGTCCCCAGGCCGATAATAGCTACTTTGGTTGTTTCCATGGGATCACATGATGGCCGAGAGCAAAAAAGGCGTAATTTGCCATCCTAGGTTGCCCCTTGCCAGGGCGTCAACCGGCTTGATTCCCCCGCGAAAAACCGACTTTGGGTTCCCAGGCCTGTTCTTTTCTTACTTCAGCCGTCCGGTTTTTCCTCCCGTCATATCAATTAACGAGACAGCGAAGCGGACCGACTGCCAAGAGAGACATGGTTGAGCACGAAAAGCCTGCTTTCCCTGCCATTTTGGCATGATTCGTATCTGCAGAAAAAAGCTGGCCCCCTTCCGAATGCTGTTTTCGTGTTGTAAGTTGTTGGTCTGCAAACGCTTGAGTGCAGTCCCACTTATTTTGGCATGAACATTGCAGTTTTCGTGGGGTCTGGTGGCGACGGACTGCCAAAAAAGTGAAATGCTGTTTTTTGGACAGCGCGGTTATCGGCTTGAATTGGCCGTGGATTGTATCACGGACAGCACACGCATTTTTGTCGCCCTCTTGAGTCCCTGCCGACCAGCGATCATAGTCAATTCGAAGTGAAAAAAGTAAGGTACATGAAGTCATAGGAGTATTCGGACGTGGCAAAACAAATAGTCTACGATGACACCGCTCGCCAGGCTCTTCTTTCGGGCGTCTCTAAACTCGCTCGAGCAGTTCGAAGTACCCTTGGTCCGCGCGGTCGCAATGCGATCCTTGACAAGGGATGGGGTTCTCCCAAGGTGACAAAGGACGGTGTCACCGTGGCGGAAGACGTGGAACTGGATGATGCCTTCGAGAATCTCGGGGCGCAGCTTGTCAAGGAAGCAGCCAGCAAGACAAACGAGGTTGCCGGGGATGGCACCACGACGGCCACGGTTTTGGCCGAGGCGATTTTTCGGGAAGGCCTGAAGATGATCGCCGGGGGAGCTGACCCGATGGCTCTCTCGCGGGGTATTGCCCAGGCGACCGATGCAGTCTGTGCTGAGATCACCAAGCTGGCAGTCGCGATCGATGACAAGAACAAGAAAGAAATTCAGCAGATCGCCACGATTGCGGGGAATAACGATGCCTCGATTGGAAAGGTCCTCTCGGATGCCTTTATCAAGGTAGGCAAGGACGGTGTGATCACGGTTGAGGAAGGCCGTGGCAACGAGACGACTGTCGAGGTTGTGGAGGGGATGCAGTTCGAACGAGGTTTCCTCTCACCCCATTTTGTCACCAACGAAACCGACGTGACCGTTGAGCTGGAAGATTGCTATATCCTCCTGTTCGAAGAGAAGATCACCTCGATCAAGAAGTTGATCCCGCTACTGGAGGCAGTCAGCAAGGACAAGAAACCCCTGCTGATCGTTGCCGAGGACGTGGAAGGGGAAGCACTGGCGACGCTGGTAGTAAACAAGATGCGAGGCATCCTGAGTGTCTGTGCAGTCAAGGCGCCTGGTTACGGTGACCGCCGCAAGGCAATCATGGGCGACATTGCCGTGCTTACCGGTGGCACTCCTATTTTCAAGGACCTGGGGATTGAACTTGAAAGCGTCAAGATCTCTGACCTGGGAAAGATCGGCAAGCTGAAGATTACTTCTGATGAGACGATCGTGGTCGGTGGAGCCGGGACCAAGAAGGACATCGAGGGTCGGGCTGATCAAATTCGACGTGAAATCGATGTTACCGACAGCGAATACGATCGGGAGAAACTCCAGGAACGGCTGGCGAAACTGGCTGGTGGAGTTGCCCAGATCAACTGTGGCGCTGCTACCGAAACGGAAATGAAGGAACGCAAGGCATTGGTGGAGGATGCGAAGTCTGCCACGCAGGCAGCCCTTTCCGAGGGCATTGTTCCAGGTGGCGGTGTTGCCCTGATCCGTGCGGAAAAAGCCGCCGGAAAGCTGGGCCTCAGTGGTGACGAGGCCCTGGGTGCGAAGATCATCATCAACGTACTGGACGATCCCCTCCGGGTGATTGCCATGAATGCCGGACTTGACGGAGCCGTGATCGTTAACCGGGTGCGGAAGCTCAAGGGGAAAAACGAGGGCTACAATGTGGATCAAGACAAATACGGTGACATGATCGAAATGGGCGTGATTGACCCAGCCAAGGTGGTCAAAACAGCATTGCAGAACGCTGCAAGTGTCGCCTCGTTGCTGCTTACCACCGAGTCACTGGTGACGGAGATTCCCAGCGAGGAAGAAGAGGATGATCACCATGACCATCACGACCATGGCGGCGGCGGCGGCATGCCTGGCATGGGTGGCATGGGTGGCATGGGTGGCATGCCCGGCGGCATGCCCGGCGGCATGGGTGGCATGGGTGGCATGCCTGGCATGATGTAACAACCCTTTCGATATGAACCAGTAACAGGAAATCGAATCACTTTTTTGTTTGAACAAGGAACCTGCGGCAATGGCAAAGATCAAGATACGACCCCTGGATGACCGTGTTGTAGTACGACCGACCGAGGCCGAGGAAGTAACGGCGGGAGGAATTGTGCTTCCGGATTCTGCCCAGGAAAAGCCACAGCGAGGGACCGTGATTGCAGTCGGCGGTGGCCGGCTGCTGGATAATGGTACCCGGGGCGAACTCTCCGTGGCCGTGGGGGATGAAGTGATTTACGGCAAATTCGGGGGTGCCGATATCGAGGTGGACGGGGAAGAAGTAAAAATTCTGCGTGAGATGGAGATCCTGGCCAAGGTGGTCTGATCTGTTGTTGGAGCCATTACCGGTGCCAGTCAAAAGGTGCCAGTCAAAAGGAGTACTGAAGCGTGCCCAAACAATTGCTTTTTGATGACAACGCCCGCTCACGTCTGATGCGAGGCATTGACAAGCTGGCCGATGCGGTGGCCACCACGATGGGGCCGACCGGCCGTAACGTGATTATCGACAAGTCATTTGGTGGCCCCGTGGTGACCAAGGATGGCGTCACGGTTGCCAAGGAGATCGAACTGGAAGACCGCTTCGAGAACATGGGCTCCAAGCTCGTTGTCGAGGTCGCCCAGAAGACATCTGACCTGGCAGGTGATGGCACCACGACGGCGACCGTGCTGGCACGCTCCATTTTTCGTGAGGGACTGCGCAATATCGTTGCCGGAAGTAATCCGATGTCGGTCCGCCGCGGAATCGAAAAAGCCGTCCAGGCAGCGGAAGAACACCTGTTGGAAATGGGGAAACCGGTTTCCAGCCGTGACGAAGTTGCCCAGATCGGAGCGATCAGTGCCAACAACGACATGGCGATTGGCGAACTGATTGCAGATGCACTGCAACGAGTCGGCAAGGATGGCGTGATTACGGTCGAGGAAGGGAAGACAACCGAGACCAAGGTCTCGTTTGTCGATGGCATGCAGTTCGA
>JAPYUD010000063.1:7923-12032 GCA_029936215.1 Pirellulaceae bacterium
ACTGAGCGCCTGGCGGACAAACCGGTTAGCTTGGACAAGGGTTATATCTCACCGTACTTCGTTAATCGTCCGGCGGAGATGGAATGTGAACTGGAAGACTGCCTGATCCTGATCCACGAGAAGAAAATCTCGAACCTGCAGGACCTGGTGCCGATCCTTGAAAAATCGAGCCAGGCGGGCAAACCGCTGTTGATTATTGCTGAGGATATCGAGGCAGAAGCACTGACCCTGCTGGTGGTGAACCGGCTGCGAGGCGTGCTGGATGTCTGTGCGGTCAAAGCACCTGGTTTTGGAGACCGGCGGAAGTCGATGCTGGGCGATATCGCGATCCTGACCGGTGGAACGATGATCAGCGAGGACCTCGGTATCCAGCTTGAGAATCTCACCCTGGAACAGCTCGGTAAGGCTCGTCGAGTGACCGTGGACAAGAGTGCAACGACGATTATCGAGGGGCTGGGCGAGCGGGCCGAGATTGATGCCCGGGTTCAGCAGATCAACAACCAGATGGATGCCACCGAAAGTGAGTATGACAAGGAAAAGTACCAGGAACGCCTGGCCAAGCTCTCCGGAGGGGTTGCTGTCATCTCGGTGGGTGCAGAAACCGAAACGGAGATGAAGCAGAAAAAAGCACGACTGGAAGATGCCCTTCACGCAACCCGTGCCGCGGTCGAAGAGGGAATTCTTCCAGGCGGTGGTGTTGCCCTGCTTCGCTGTCGAGAGGCAGTCCAGGCAGTTCGAAGTGCAGCCAAGGGAGACGAAAAAATCGGTGTCGATATTATCTGTGCCGCGCTGGAAACTCCCCTCCGCCGGATTGCCGACAACGGCGGTATTGACGGCTCCGTGGTTGCGGACACCGTTCGTGAAAACAAGGATTTCGGATTTGGTTACGATGCCAACCTGGCGACCTATTGCAACCTGTTCAAAGCAGGCGTGATTGATCCGGTGAAGGTGGTGAGAACGGCCCTGAAAAATGCAGCCAGCATTGCCGGGTTACTGCTGACCACCGAGGCGCTGGTGACAAACTTTGACAAGGAAGACAAGGAAAAACAGCGGGTGGAAGGGAGCGTTTCCTGATTGCCTGCGGAAATCTTCGCATGGCCAGTGGGGCGTGATTGCTCGTTGCCTGCACCTTTCCAAGCCATCTCCTTGCTGAGGTGGCTTTTTTTCCACCCCCGCCCAAGATGGACATCCGGGTTATGGCCGATCGTGATTATTACGAGGTCCTCGGGGTTGCGAACGACGCATCCCAGGATGACATCGACAGCGCCTATCGCAAGAAGGCACTGAAGTACCATCCCGACAGTAATCCGGATGATGAGGACGCCATTACTCGCTTCAAGGAAGCAGCCGAGGCGTACGAGATCCTGGGCGACAAGGAGAAGCGGTCCCGGTTTGACCAGTTTGGCCTCGATGGAGGTGGCGTACAGTTCGGGTCGGTCAATGATATCTTCGAGGCCTTTGGAGATATCTTCGGAGGCGGCTTGTTTGGTAGTCTCTTCGCTGGCCGCCGTCGTCGACCGCGACAACGACGTGGTGCGGACGTTGGCTGTGAAACAGTACTGACCCTGGAAGAAGCAGCTTCTGGTGTTACCCAGACGGTCTCTATCCATCGCAGTGAAATCTGCCAATCGTGCGAGGGCTCCGGAAGCTCACCTGGATCGCAACGAAGTGAATGTCGACGTTGCGGAGGACAGGGGCAGGTTGTCCAGTCTGCCGGGATCCTTCGTGTGCAAACAACCTGCTCGTCCTGCCAGGGAGTGGGATCGGTGATTACCGACCCCTGCGACAGTTGTTCAGGGAACGGTCATGTGCCGGGGCAGGTAAGTGTGGACATCAAGATCCCGCCAGGCGTGGATAATGGAAACCGCGTGCGGATTTCCGGCCAGGGAGAGCCAAGCCTGGATGGTGGTTCTCGCGGTGATTGCTATTGCCTGATCCATGTCGAGGAGCATGAACTCTTCAAGCGTGATGGAGACTTCCTGGTCCTGGAAATGCCCATCACTTACAGCCAGTCCGTACTCGGTTCTACGATCGAGGTACCGACGCTGGAGGGACTGCAGCCGCTGGTGATTTCCGCCGGTACCCCGCTGGGCAAGGTCTTCCGGATTTCGGGATACGGTATGCCCAACCCACACAATGGCCAGAAAGGGGAACTGCTCGTGCAAACCTATATCGAGGTTCCCACAAGGACCAGTCCCAAGCATGAGGAATTGCTTCGCGAACTGGCGGAAATGGAAGATGTGCATGTGACGCCCGAGCGACGGGGGTTCCTGGAGAAAATCAAGGATTATTTTGCTAGCCGTGAAATGATGAACGAGGATGAGGAGAAATAGGAATGTCGACAACACCCGCCGACGAGAATCCATTGCCAGCTGATAATCCCGACGAGCACGAGGCTCTGGACCTGGGCTCTGCTGAAGCGGATGGTGGCCAGCACGAATCAGGTGAAGAGGGGGATCAGAACGAGGCAGTGGAACCAAGTCCCGAGAGCCAGCTTGCCGATGCCCGGCAGCAGTTGTTGCGTGGGCAGGCAGATCTGGAGAACTACCAGAAACGCTCGCAGCGTGAATTGGCCGAGCAAAGACGCTATGCTGCCTTGCCGCTTGCCCGGGAACTGCTTAACGTGACCGATAACCTCAAGCGTGCAATCGAGGCTGCTGTCGAGGCTGGAGAAAGTGAACAACTGGTGAGTGGAGTGCAAATGGTTGCCGAGCAACTGGGCACAATCCTCAGCCAGTATGACTGCCTGAGGATCGATGCGAAGGGACAGGAGTTTGACCCGAACCTGCACGAGGCGATCGGGCAGGTGCCAAGTCAGGACCATCCGCCAGGGACTGTTATCCAGGTTACCCAGGCAGGGTACAGGATGCACGATCGAGTCGTACGGCCCAGCCAGGTTCTGGTAGCGGTGGCGTCGACCGGGGCCGCTGGCGAAGAGATTACCGATACAGGCGGAAAAGAGGAACCAACAGAATAATGCCAACTTACGACTACCAGTGCGATGCCTGTGATCACTGTTTTGAACTGTTCCAGAGAATCAGTGCTCCGGTAAAACGAAAGTGTCCCGAGTGTGGACGGTTGAAGCTGCGGCGGCTTTTTGGAACGGGTGCCGCGATTCTCTTCAAGGGCTCCGGATTCTACGAGACCGACTACCGCAGTGACTCTTACAAGAAGAGTGCCGAGGCGGACCGCAAGGCCGAGACGACCTCCAACGAGAGCTCCTCGGACAAGAAAGGGAGCGAAAGCAAGAAATCGAAGGCCGAAGAAAAGACCACGCCGAAGCCTGACAAAGGAGCTTCGTCTGATGGATCCAGCTGAAATCCTGGAATTGTTGACCTCTTGTCGCAATATCCATGACGGGTAACTAGAATAACTGCCGGTGTTTTGCTGACTATTTTTTTGAGATGGATCTGATGATCTGCTCCGTCTGCCAGAGTGAGTTTGATGAGCAGGGAACGCTGGCGCTGCCGTTCTGCTCGGAACGCTGCCGCTATGTGGACCTGGGATGCTGGCTCAACGAGGAATATGGGATTCCCGTTGACGACGGGATACTGGAGAATGAAGTTAGCTAGGCAATGATGCCCGGTTGATCATGAATCTGGACAGCTTGCTATTTGTACCTTTGAAAATCAGGAAAGATCTCCATGGCCGTTTCCCCGACAAGTAGTAGTTGTGATTCGAATTCCTGTTGCGGAGTTTCCCTGCTGGGCCGGGCCTTTGGTGTCTCGATCTCGATTCCCGTGCTGATCCTGTCAGTGGCGGCACTGGCTGTGATCCCGCTTGGCTGGCAGCTGGGTGGCATGCTGTTTGTTGGTTCGGAAGCAATGGAAAACGAGATCGATGAGAATCCGTTGCGTGACCTGGTGAAGGCCAAGAGCCAGACCGGTTTCATTTCACCGTTGAAAGACCAGTACGAGCCACAGTGGTGGTGGTCGTCGCAGTCGGGGTGGGTGCAGGAACAACAGGAACAAGAAGGTGCACCATCCCTCTGGTTGGGGCCCTGGAACGGGGTCACACGCAGCCTGGTACCAGAACGAGGTACGATCAGCGGTGTTTACACGGAACTGGTAGAACCAGCCAGGAAGTTTTTTGACCGGGATGCGGGCTGG
>JAPYUD010000587.1:0-2276 GCA_029936215.1 Pirellulaceae bacterium
GTCCTGGAGCAGACCTACCAGCAGCTTTGCCGCCAGGTGGTTCAGCTCAGCCGCTCGGACCTGACCATCCAGAGCCTCGAGCAATACGGTGCCCTGGTGCTGGTGGAAGATGCAGAGCAGGCATGCGAAGTGACCAACCTGGTGGCGCCGGAACATCTGCACATTGCCATCGATGATCCGCAACCGTTGCTGGACAAGATCCAGCATGCAGGAGCAACTTTCCTGGGGAATTACTCACCCGTGGCACTGGGCGATTATGTTGCCGGTCCGTCCCACGTTTTACCGACCGGGGGAACTGCCCGCTGGGCGGCGGGACTGACCGCAAACACCTTTCTGAAAAGCGGCAGCGTGATTCGTTATAGCCAGGAAGCTCTCCGGCAGGCTGCTGCAGATGTACAGCGCATGGCCGAGACCGAGGGCCTGACAGCTCACCGGGCAAGTATCGATGTTCGCCTGGAGGGTCAGTGAGATGTCCTTCTTCCGGGAAGAAATTGAGCGGATGGAAGGCTACCGCCCTGGCGAGCAGCCACAGGGTGGAAAGTACATCAAGCTGAATACCAATGAGAATCCCTACCCCCCCTCGGAGGCGGTGATCACGGCGATTGAGCAAGCGGCGCGGCAGGGGCTGGTGCGCTATCCTGATCCGCTGGCCACGACTTTTCGGATGCGAGCTTCCGATCTGCTGGGTGTCGATCCCGACTGGATCCTCTGTGGTAACGGGAGTGATGATGTGCTCACGATTGCCACCCGGGCACTGGTTGGTCCTGGTCAACAGCTGCGGCTTCCCTATCCCAGTTACGTTCTTTACCGGACGCTGGCCGAGTTGCAGGGGGCGAGCTGCCAGGAGGTGCCGTTCGAAGCGGACTGGAGCCTGCCAGCAGCATTTGGCCAGGGAGAGGATGATCTACGCCTTGTCTTCCTGCCCAACCCGAACAGTCCCACTGGAACCGTGATTGACCGGGAGGCGATCCTGGCACTTGCCGAATCACTCCCCTGCCCCTTGCTGGTTGACGAGGCCTATGCCGATTTTGCCGACACCAACTGCCTGGACCTGGTTGCCCAGAACGAGAAGATCATGGTCAGCCGAAGTCTCAGCAAGTCCTACGGCCTGGCTGGCCTGCGATTTGGATTCCTGGTCGCCCAGCCTCACCTGGTCGAGCAATTTCTCAAGGTCAAGGACTCTTACAACTGCGATGCACTCTCGATTGCTGCGGCAACAGCTGCGATTGGTGACCAGAAGTGGTTGGAGGAAAACCGAAGAAAGGTGCTGGCCACCCGGGAGCGGATGTCCGATCGTCTTGAAGAAATCGGTTTTGACGTCGTCCCCTCGCAGGCAAATTTTGTCTGGTGTACGCATCCGGAAGAACCCCTGCAACCGATCTACGAAGACCTTAAATTCAACCAGGTACTTGTCCGATACATCCAGTATCCCAACTGGGGTGATGGCCTGCGGATCAGTGTCGGCACAGATTCCCAGGTCGACGCCTGCCTCGACTTACTGAAAGCCCGGTGTGCATCATGAAAAGAACAGCCACCATTGACCGCAAGACCAATGAAACAGGAATCCAGCTGGAACTGGACCTGGACGGAAGCGGGGATTCCTCCATCCAGACCGGCGTTGGTTTCCTGGACCACATGCTGGAACTTTTTGCCCGGCACGGGATCTTTGACCTGAAGGTGACAGCACGTGGGGACCTGCATGTGGATCAGCATCACACGGTCGAGGATGTTGGCATCTGCCTGGGCCAGGTCATTCGCGACGCACTGGGTGACAAGTCGGGTATCCGACGCTACGGGCATTTCACCCTGCCGATGGAAGAGACGCTGGTAACCACCGCGATCGACCTGAGTGGTCGCTACGCGATGGTCTTTCATGCCGAGTTTCCCAATCAGAAGATCGGGGAGTTCGACACGGAGCTGGTCGAGGATTTCTGGCAGGCAGTGGCCGCTAATGCACTCTGCAACCTGCATGTCATCCTGCACCATGGCCGCAACAGCCATCATATCAGCGAGGCAATTTTCAAGAGTATTGCCCGCAGCCTGAGAATGGCAGTCGAGATCGATGAGCGGGTCGAGGGGATCCCCAGCACCAAGGGGCGGCTGAGCGACTAGCATGTCACTCGTTGACGTAGGTCTCCAGGAACCTGGCGAGCCGGTGAAAGTCACTGTCCGGATTGATGTAGCGGACCATCGTGACAAGTGTTTCCGGGTCGACAAGCTTCTCGAAGGGGACGTAATGCAGGTCAAGTTGACCTGAAATCGAGACCATGACTCCG
>JAPYUD010000588.1:0-2274 GCA_029936215.1 Pirellulaceae bacterium
ATAGTCACCAGGGTATTTCCTTTTCCATGATCCCCTTTGAGGGCGGTCCGCATGAGTTATCCTGTCAACAGGACGACAGGTACGACCGCAGGATGCGGGGGCCATGTAAACGGTAATGAAGTGACGGAAAAGCGAGACACTGGGGCCAAATGGGTCCAACTGGCGGCGATAGCCCTGTCGGTTTTCCTGACAATGGCACTCTGGTTTTCCACATCATCGGTGGGCCGGCAGCTTCAAGCAGCCTGGAAATTAACTGATGGCCAACTCGCATGGCTCACGGTGAGCGTCCAGGTAGGATTTGTCTTCGGGACTCTTATCAGCGCAATGCTGAACCTTCCGGACCGTTTGAGGGCAGACCGGTTACTGGCGATCTCAGCATTCGCAGGCGGGATTGCCAACGGCCTGATTCCCTACCTGGCATCACATGACCAAAACCTGAACGCATTTCCATCGGTGGTCGTTCTTCGTTTCGTGACCGGTATGACACTTGCCGGTGTCTACCCGCCAGGGATGAAACTAATGGCCAGCTGGTTTTCTCGTAATCGCGGCCTGGCGATTGGTATTCTGGTTGGCGCGTTAACGCTTGGTTCCGCACTCCCTCATCTTCTAATGGCGTTTCCCTCATCCGGAACGGCCTCGGGTGGAAACCTCGCCTGGCAGGACATGATGTACACGGTATCGATTTCCGCAATGCTGGCTGGGCTAATTTCATTGCTCTACATTCGTCCAGGCCCTCACCTTTCCCGTGGCAGCCGGTTTAACTGGCGATACATTTTCACAGCCTGGAAAAATGCTCCGTTGCGACGGGCGAATTATGGTTACCTGGGCCACCAGTGGGAACTTTACGCAATGTGGACCTGGGTTCCCCCCATGCTTCACGAAAGTTTCATCGAAGCCGGACACACGCCGACGATCGGAAGACTGGCCGGTTTCAGTGTGATTGCCATTGGCTGTGTGAGCTGTGTCGTTGCTGGCTGGTACGCGGATCGAGCGGGTCGCACCCTGGTAGCAATCATCAGCCTTGCGGTTTCGGGAACCTGCTGCCTGCTTGCCGGGCATCTTGGGGGAAGCCCATACGTCTTGCTCGCGGTATGCCTTGTCTGGGGCGCACTGGTAATTTCGGATAGTGCGCAGTACAGCGCCTCGATTACTGAATTATGCGATCCGGACCTTGTTGGCACGGCACTTACGATTCAAACATGTGCCGGATTTCTTCTCACCACGGTCACGATCGGCTTTTTGCCGATAATCCAGACGTCGACTGGAAACGCCGCGGCGTTCTCCCTCCTTGCGATTGGTCCCGCTTTTGGCATCTGGCAGATGTTTCGCCTGAGGTGGATGCCGGAGGCTCTACGAATGGCCGGTGGAAATCGTTGAGATATTCCTCGAGCACGGCCGATTCAAGGCGCTTCGATTCTGTAGAGTTGTTTCCCGGTGCGGATAATCAGAGCATTTCCAGTCACGCCGTAAGAAGCAAGCGTACGCTCGCCGATCTTGTTGATTCCAAGCGATTGGAATTCCCTGGCGGCAGCTATCACAGTTCCAACTCCCCCCTCGCTCAGAAAATAGACCCGTCCACCAGAGTAAATAGGAGAGGCCGAGTAAGCATCGCCAATTCTCTGTTGCCAGTGGATGTCCCCTGTGCGAGCATCCACGCAACTGGCGATGCCTCGATCGGAGACCATGAACAGATCATCTTCAACCAGCAGCAATGATGGCGTGTGTGGTGCTCCTCGGGATAGTCTCCAACGGATGTGTGTCTCCGTGACGTCGCCCTTCCCGTCAACGGAAATTGCAAGGACGTTTGGTGTACCCCATCCGGTTCCCATGTAAACCATGCCATGCCCGTATATTGGCCTGGGAACTACCGAGTAGCCATCATATGTCGCATACCAGATGACCGTTCCATCCTCCAGGTCGAGGGAATGAACGACGTCCGTACCCGGGCTGATGATTTGAGTGCGACCGTTCACATCCACGGCGACGGGAGTGCTGAATGAGAACTTCCTGGTAGCATCGGAATTGCGATTATGCCGCCAGGCTTCGCTGCCATCCTTGCAGTTAAGGGCAACGACAAAAGTCTGTTTCGCGCCATCGACGCTAAAAATCATTTTTCCCTTGACGACAATTGGTGATCCACCGTTTCCATGTACGGGCGCGTAATCGATATCGGTTGCTTTCCATAGAACTTTTCCCTTCGTATCAAGGCAGGCCGACCCCTGGTGGCCAAAGTGGACATAGAGCCTTCCGTCTACAAGCACAGGTGTAGGGCTG
>JAPYUD010000064.1:0-1453 GCA_029936215.1 Pirellulaceae bacterium
AGGGCGGATGGGAGCGAATGAAAACAGCGTGCCACGATTCGCCTTTCTGCATGCCGGTGCAAAACGCCTGCTCGATCGAGTACACTTGTCACCAGCCACCTCATTCAGAGGTCTGGCCCTTACGGTAACCGGGAGATGAGAGAGTGAGAAGCATTGTTGCGTCACTGCCGTTTGCCGGCCTGACTGTTCTTTGCTGGGGCTCCTATGGCCCGGTCCTGCATCACAGCAAGGCCAGCATGGGAAACAGCTCCATGGCACAGTTACTCTGTGTCGGCCTCGCTTACTTCCTGATCGCCGTGATCATCCCGGTCCTTGTCTTGCGGACAAAAGGAGAAAATGGGAACTGGAGCAAGGACGGATTTCTCTTCGGACTTGCGGCCGGGACTTTTGGTGCCCTGGGGGCCCTGGGAATTATCACGGCACTCACCAGTGGTGGGGATCCCATTTATGTGATGCCGATCGTGTTTGGTGGTGCCCCGGTGGTCAACACGCTGGTTTCCATGTGGATAGGCAAGCTCTTCGGCAAGGCAAGTAATGGCTTCTACCTGGGAATTATCCTGGTCGCGATGGGCGCCGCCGGTGTCTTCATCACGAAACCCAAACCGGCAGTCTCTCACGATGCCGCGCCAGCCGCGCAGAAACAGGTGGAGGGTGCAGAGGTCGGAGAGAATTCACCTGAAAAGTCCATCTCCCTGATCTCCGTGATGGCAGGGATTGCCCTGACTGTCGTTTGCTGGGGAAGTTACGGGACCGTACTTCACAAGAGCCAGGCCAAGATGGGAGGAAGCCGCTTAAGACCCCTGTTCTGCGTGGGACTCGCTTACTTCCTGATCGCCGTGATCGTACCCCTGCTGATCCTCTCCAAGACCGGCGCGCCCGAATGGAACTATGCCGGGGCGTTTGGATCCCTGGCGGCCGGTGCCTGTGGAGCGATCGGCGCCCTCGGTATCATCCTCTCCTTTACTTTCGGGGGAAAGCCGATCTTCGTGATGCCAATCGTGTTTGGTGGCGCACCGATAATCAACACCATGATCAGTGTGATTGAAAAAGGTACCGAGGAAGGGGTCCCGGCACTGTTTGTGGCCAGCCTGACGATTGTCATTATCGGAGCAATAGCAACTCTCATCTGTGCCCCCAGGCCAACTCCTGGCAAACCCCAGGCGGACGATGGGGAGGCAGATTCTCCACCGCCAGTGGAGGACCAGGCCCCAGCGACAGAAGATGATACCCCAGTGGACACCACCCAGGATGCAAAGGCAGGGGATTCTGGGACGGGGGAGGTGGAAGGAGCGGAGGAGGACGCAGGAGGTGAAAAGAACGAACCGCAGACCGAGGCCGCCGAGCCCGTGCAGGATACTGACCAGCAGGGCGAGGACGCGGAGGTAGATGACAGTGCATTCGAAAAGGATGTCGAGGACATAGGAACAGCCGTTTCCGAAACGCTTGACGAGTT
>JAPYUD010000064.1:1553-11949 GCA_029936215.1 Pirellulaceae bacterium
TGCGAGATCCACCGTGCTCTTTATGATTTCATGCTCGCCCTCGGCGGCCCGCTGGCTAACAAGGACTCCGCCGCTTACCTGAAGCAGGCGAAAAAGAAAATCTCCAAGCTCCGTGCCGCTACAAAGCTGTTCCTGGAGATCCAGCCGGAAATCTCCAGTCACACGAACTTCAAGATGGCAGCTGTCTCGCTCTCGACGGCTGTTGAGCAGGTGGATCAGCTGCTTGGGAACTGACCAATCTCAGGTCCCCTGCCGCAGGCCAAACCACTCGATCTGCATCCGCGGACAGAAACGGAACCGGTTCGCCTCGCAGTACGGCCTCAGCCACTCGCTACGCATTTCCAGCTCATCAGCCGTTGTCCCCTGGGGCATCAGGTAGACCCGGTCCCGGTGAATCTCCGGAAACTCCTCGAGGAACAGGGCAATCTGTTCACAATCTCGTGGCGTGTCAATCACGAACTTGAACTGGTAGTGATACTGTGAGACCAGCTTCCGGATTACACCAGGCGCGTGTCGCGTGCGCCGATGTCGCCGGTTCCAGTCGGGATGATCATCCGGAGAAGGGTCACTGTTGGCAAGCTTCGGACTGATTGCCATCAAGTTACACTCGACAGGCAGGAAGAGAGTTCCTGCCGTTTCGATGGTAATGTGATGGCCCGCGTCGTGAAGCTGCTGGCAGACAGGAATCATCTCGGCGTGAAGCATCGGCTCACCCCCAGTGATCACCACGTGGTGACAGTCGAGCTCGTTCACCTGCCGGACGATCTCGCTTACGGCAAGATCGTCGCCGGTTGGATTCCACGAGGTATAGGGAGTATCACAATACCAGCAGCGGAGGTTACAACCCGAGGTCCGCAGAAAAGCACTCTCGGTACCGGTCAGCAGTCCCTCTCCCTGTAACGATTTGTAGATTTCCGCGATCCGCATCCTGCCTCTGCCCCCTTTCCAGTCGGCATTTCATCATGACACAATGATGGCAACCATTAAAGGAGGAGCTGAGCCATGTCGGAGAGCGAGTTGCCGCGAAAGGAACTGCTGGAAACTTTCCAGAACGAGTTTCCCGATCGTGATTACGAGATCGAGATCATCTGTCCCGAGTTCACCTCGGTCTGCCCCAAGACCGGACAACCCGACTTCGGAACGCTGACGATCACCTACGTCCCGGGACAGCTTTGCATCGAGCTCAAGAGCCTGAAGATGTACCTGCAGAGTTTCCGCAACGAGGGGATCTTCTACGAGAACGTGACAAATACCATCCTCGATGAACTGGTAGCCCTGTTGCAGCCACGTTTCATGACACTGCTGGCTGAGTTCAGCACGCGTGGTGGCATCGCGACCAACGTGACGGCCACCTATTTCGATGAGGCTGAGACAGGGTAAGGGACCTGCTTAGCCCGGCTGTCCTGCCACCTGCAGACAGACATGATGGAGCACGCCGAGGTACTCCTCTGCCTCGTCCAGGGCCATCGTCAGTGGTGGGCTGATGCGGATCACCTTGCCTGCCAGGGATCCGAGCAGGTGAATACTGCGGCCCTGCTGGTCACCTCGATAACAGCCCTCGATCACCCGGTCGGCAACTTCTCCTGCCGGCAAATCGCCAACGTCCGCACACTCGATGCCCCAAACACATCCCTCGCCCCGCACGGACGAGATCACACCGGTCTGTTTGAGTCCAACCAGCTTCTCCTCGATCAGCGCCGACAGGGCCAGTCCCTGCTCAAGTACAGGCTGGTTCTCGAAAGCGTCCAGTGTGGCCAGTACCGCGGCCGAGGACACCGGGTTGGCGCTCCAGGTATCGGAGGCCTCGCCGAAACCGAGTGACCCGAAGACATCGGCCCGGCCCACGGCAGCACTGACTGGAATCCCGTTTCCCAGGCCTTTTCCAAGGCACACGATGTCAGGCTCCACACCATAGTGTGTGAAGGCATACATGGGACCGGTGCGACCGAAGTTGGACTGGATCTCATCGAGAATGAAGAGCAGCTCGTTCTCCCGGCAAAACTGTTCGAGCAGCTGCATGTACTCGACTTGTGGGTGGTACGAGCCCCCGCCACCCAGGTATGGCTCTGTTACCACGGCCGCCAGGCGATCACCATGTTCCAAGAGCAACTGGTCGAGTTCCGCCTGGTACGGTGCCAGGTCAATCGGCTTTCGTCGATCTTCCAGGTCCTGGCATTCCTGCATCGGGAAGCTGATGAAGCGGACCCTCTGGTCCCGTTCCTTGTCGGTCTCGCTTCCCGTGATTGCACCAGCCAGCCCCTTCTTGCCGTGAAACCCATGACGCGTGGCAATCACCATATCGCGGTCGGGCTTGAATCGCATGGCTGCCCAGAGTGACTTCTGGATCGCCTCGCTCCCGCTGGCAGCCCACATCACCTGTTGCATCCGACCACCTCCGACCTGGCCCTGGAGATTGGCCAGCAGCCGCGATGTCGCCGCCGCCTCAACTTCCGTGATCGCGTTGTAAGCGGTCAGTGGAGCTGCCTCGAGAAAGGCCTCCTCTGAATCCAGGGTTTCCAACTGCAGGTACCTGAGAACGGACTGCCACCAGGCGGTGGGGTTATGCCCCAGGTTGGCAACCAGCACGCCGGAGGAGAAGTCTGCAAGCTTGCGCCCCTCGGGTGTCCAGTGGTAAGATCCGGCGCTCCTGCTGATCACGGCCAGCGACGGCGTGAAGGTGCGAAGTGCATGTGGCTCCTCGCGCTGCACACGACCACGAACCGTGTTGGATTGATCTTCACCGTCGTGCTGGATCAATTCCGGTGGAATTGTCTCGGTCATCTGTTGGAAACCTGGGGGTCAAAAACGGCTGTCGTTGCTGCCCTGCTGCGACAGCGTTACAAGCAACAAGATAGTCGAGCCACGCGCTACGTGCTACTGGCTCTCTCCGGGGCATTTCGGCTGGTTGCATTCGGCACGATACGTTCACACAATGTGAACTCCCCTGAATGCCTGCACCCCTGGACAAAGGACACTTCCATCATGGCCGACAAGCCTTCTGTCATCCTGACCGGTTTTGCGGACGAGGCAGCAAACCAGAAGACCGTGCAGCAACAGTTCTCCGCGTTTGCTGCGATGGGACTCCAGTACTACTCGATTCGTTTTATTGACGTTGGGAGTGGCATTAAAAACGTGATGAAGCTGACCAAGTCGGAAATCCGCAAGGTCGTCAAACTGCAGGATGAATATGGACTTCAGGTTTCCTCGCTGGGGTCTCCCATCGGCAAGGTAAAACTTCTGGATGTCGATGATGGTACTCACAACCAGTACATTCCATTTCCGAAGTACCTGGCCAGGGATGTCGATCGCGCCTGCCAGTTGGCGGTGTCCCTGGGTACCAAGCTATTAAGAGGCTTTTCTTTCTACCACCCTCGCGGGACTGATGCCTGGGACCATATCCCACAGGTCGTAGACCACCTCGGCCAGGTCGCTGATCGTTGCCAGAAGGACGGGCTGATCTTTGGCCTGGAAGTGGAAGCCAACCTGGTCGGCCAGGATGGAGCCCTGCTGGCCGAACTGTACCGACAGGTAAACCACCCTTCACTGATGCTGATCTTTGATGCCGGGAATATTGTCACCCAGGGGTTCACGGCCGATGGCACCTTTGGCGAGTACCTGAAAATGAAGAAGGGGATTGGCTGGATGCACATCAAGGACTATCGCCATCCCCAGGCAATCCAGCGACTCGGCCATGTTGACGAGGCGTCACTCAAGCACTTTGTGCCACCCGATATCGGTGACAGCGGCCACGAGGCAATTCTCCGGGACTTCCGCGAGTGGATCCCGCGGCTGGAAAAGAAACTCAAAAAGCTGGGTGTGCCAGGAGTCTTCCTCGACCTGGAACCACACGTCAAGGGAGGTGGCCAGTTTGGTGGATTCAGTGGACCCGATGGCATGGGAGTCACACTGCGGGGACTCTGTAGCCTGCTCGATTACCTCGATATCGGTTATCACATCCGCGACTTTGATGACATTATCGAAGCACGTGGATTCTAGAGAGCACCCGCCATGGCCAACCTGCAACCTGCCGGAAACTGCCCGCGCTGTCATTCTGATCAACTGACCTGCAAGTACAACCACTTTCAGCAGGACGAGCTGGAAATCCACTCCTGGGAGCACCGTTGTCCGGATTGTGGAAACCGGCAGACATCGGCATATCGAAATGACGATGAAGATGAATTGCCACCAGATAACCCGGCCCAATGTCCCTATTGCGGCCGATCCGGCCAGGTGAACGACGAGTCCGCAGGCTAGCCAGGAGAGAGTCTTTCTTAAAAAACCTCTCAAATCGCCTCTCCGTGAAAAATCTCCTTGATCGTCAGACCATTACGTGACGATTACTCCGAAAGCAGTGTAGTAGTTATGCAAATACCCCTCTGCAGAGGGGTGAAATGCCGAAGAATTGCTATCACTCCGCAAAAAGTGTCCAGTTTAATAGCCGAACCCAGGTTGTTGTGAGGCGGGATGTAAAGGCATCTTTCCTTCATAAACCATGTTCAGAGAACATTTTACAGCAATAATTGATTTCCCAAGGGTGTTTTAATAATTCGCCACGAGCAAATTGACAATTGACAACCTCGCAAGGAAGATCGACCTGTCGACAAGTGGGGGACGTAGGGACGGATTGAGGAATGCCCAGCAGTTGATTCAGAAAGGACTGTGAAAAAACGCCAGGCTGTTGATCACGGGAGTGAAGAATCATGGCACGAAAAGATGCAATACTGAACTTGAAAAAAGTGCTTATCAAGCGCCGGAACGCGTTGCGCAAGGCCCTCGCGGGGGACCTGAGCATGCTCAAGGAGCTTCGCGAGCAGACATCTGGCGATGTTGTTGATTTTGCACTCGACTCAGCGCAGGACGAGATCAGTTCCCAGCTCGCCGAGGTCGAAAGCCGCGAACTGGCATACATCGAGTATGCACTCGAGCAGATGCGAGAGGGTCATTACGGTACCTGCGGGGGATGCAAGGTGAAGATCCCACTGGCTCGCCTGAAAGCACTTCCGTATGCCGCCACCTGCATTGAGTGTCAGCGCAGTGCAGAGCTGAACCCGAACTCGGACCTGGCCCGGCTGGTAAACGGGGAGATCACTGCCGACGATCTCGAGATCGACATTTCCTAGCACTCTCCAGCTCGCCGGCGAATACCTGGATGTCCAAGGATGAACATCGTGCCAGCAGCAGCCAAGACCCTCATACCAGATCACCCCAGGGCTGCTTCCTGGGCATTCCTGCTGGCAATCCTGCTGGGTGGACAGTCCACACTCCTGGCGCAAGTGCAGCCCGCCTCTGACTCCGCAACACGTGCAGACCTGTTTGCCAGGCTTGCCGTCGACGCAGACAAGTTTGATCGCCAGAACATTCTCAAGCGGCTGGTTCACCTGGTAACACCGAGCGTGGTTCACATCTCGGCTTACAAGAATGTGGATCCAGGATCGAGTGATGTCATCGAGGAGGCAGGCTCCGGGGTGATCGTGATGATCAAGAAAACCCCCGTGGTAATCACCAACCGTCACGTGATCAAAAATGCCACCCTGGGAAACATTGATATCAAGCTTCACGATGGCCGCCCTGCCTTCGTGGAAAAGATCTGGTCCGACAAGGCAACCGACATTGCCGTGCTCTCCCTTCGCGACTCTCCCTCGAGCCCACGGCTAGTACCTGCTCAACTCGGAAACAGTGACAAGGCCGAGATTGGTGACTTTGTCGTTGCCGTTGGAAGTCCTTTTGGTCTTAGCCATTCCGTGACCTATGGCATCATCAGTGCCAAGGGGCGTCGTGACCTGAGGCTGGGTAACGACGATATCTCCCTGCAGGACTACCTGCAAACCGACGCCGCGATCAATCCTGGCAACAGTGGTGGTCCACTGCTCAACCTCCGGGGAGAGCTGATTGGCATCAACTCGGCGCTGGCCAGCAGTACCGGTCGGAACGAGGGTATTGGTTTTTCCATCCCTATCAAGATGGTCATGATTGTTGCTCGCCAGCTGGTTGAGCATGGTCATATTCAGCGTGCATACCTTGGAGTTCGCATGGACCATCGTTTTCGCAACGAGACTGCTCGCCAGCTCGGCCTTTCCCATGCCCAGGGTGTGCGAGTGACCGGAATCACTGCCAATTCTCCTGCAGATGCTGCAGAGCTTCATGTCAACGATGTGATCCTTGCCTACGACGGGATCCGCATCGAGGATGACAACCATCTCTCCAACCTGGTCAGCTTTTCAGAGGTCGGGAAGTCGGTGGAGCTGCTGGTGATCCGAAATCGCAAGGCCATCAAGATCCAGCTGACGCTGGGCGCACGCAGGACATTTGAACCTTCCCAGTAAGTAAACTGGCAACGGTTCAGGATCGTTCTCCCGCCTTCTCCAGGGACTTGATAATTCGCTGCCCTGCAACCGTTGCATCCACAGTACAGGCAACATCCATGTTCTCCTGCCAGGCCCGGTTTGATCTCCTGTCAAAAACCGTTGCCCCTACTGACAGTTCACCCTGTACTTCCACATCCCCGGCCATGGATTCCATCTCGAATAGTTCAGGTTCGGTAACAGCCAGCATTGCCACGGCGTCATGCAGGTTGATCACTTCCTGGCCCAGCAGCTGGTGATAGGAACGAAATATCTGGGGAAGAATCTGCAACAGCAGCCAACCTGCCCGGGTCGATTCCGATGGCAACTGGTTGAGCAGGTCCATGCCAAAAAAGACCTGTCGTGTTACATCCAGCGGCACCAGCGTCTTGGCCACCGGCGCCCTAAAAACGGTTCTCGCACTGGCCGGGTCACAGTAGATATTGAACTCAGCTGCGGGGGTAACATTTCCAACACCACTGACGCTGCCACCCATGATCACCAGCTGATCCAGCAGGCCGGGCAACCGGGGTTCTCGCTGAAAAGCCCGGGCCAAGTTAGTTAATGGACCCAGGCAGATCATGGTAATTTCTTCCGGATAGGTATGTGCCAGGTCACAAATGACTTTTTCGGCAGGATGCTGCTGGTGATGCGAGGAGACCGGAAGCTCCACACTCCCCAGTCCATTTTCTCCATGAATGTGCCGGGCATCGACCAGGTGCCCCTGGCGTTGCTCCCCGGTATTGCCGATTCTCGGGATCCGCGGCGGGTCGAGATAATCGATGATTGCCTGCACGTTCCTGTTGGCCTGCTCGGCGGGCACGTTGCCGGCCACGGCAGTCACTGCCAGCACCTCCAGGCGTGGATCGAACAGGGCCATGGACAATGCCACGGCATCATCGATCCCCGGATCACAGTCAATGATCACTTTCCTGGCCATGGAATATGGATACCGTCAAACGGGGCGATCAGTGGTCTGCCAGCTGGTCAATCAGCGAGAAACACGTCGCCATCTGAATTGCAAGGAAAAAGAAATGAGCCTGCCCCACTTCCGCTGCCGAAAAGCAGGATGTCGTGATTCTAGGGATGCGAGGTACCGCTGGTCAATAAAATTCCCCCAGCGTCATTGCTCCATGGGTAGCGACGATTACTCTATGATGAACTTCTGCCTCCCTCCTGACTCCCGGAAATCCTTCTCCCATGCTTGATGAAATCCTTGGCCGTGTTAACCGGGGGGACAACCTCTCGATGGAAGAAATGGCAGGCGTGATCGACCTGGTCATGCAAGGCCGGTGTGCCGAGGAGCACGTTGCCAGCCTGCTGCTGGGCTTGAGGGAAAAGGGAGAGACGGTGGACGAGGTGGCCGGCGCAGCAGCGGCCATGCGTCAGCACATGACCCCGATTCAATCCAGCCGGGAGCAGCTGGTGGACACCTGTGGGACCGGTGGTGACGGATCGGGCACATTTAATATCAGTACCGCCGCGGCTCTCGTTACCGCGGCTGCCGGTATTGCGGTTGCCAAGCATGGCAACCGCAAGATCACCAGCAAGACCGGATCCGCGGATGTGCTGGCGGAACTGGGAGTCAACGTCGAGGCGCCCGTGGAAGTGGTTCAAACCTGCCTCGATGAGCTGGGGATCTGTTTCTGCTATGCTCCTCACCTGCACCCCTCGATGAAACATGTTGCCGCGGTGCGGCGATCACTCTCGGTCCCCACGATCTTCAACATGCTCGGTCCCCTCTGTAATCCGGCGGGAGCATCCTGCCAACTGCTGGGAGTCGGGCGGGCGGAACTGCGGGGACTTCTTGCTGAAGCACTCTCGTTGCTTGGAGCCGGGCGAGCAATTGTCGTCTGCGGCGCAGATGGCCTCGATGAGATCACGCTCAATGGCATCACGAATGTCTCGCTTGTGGAGAACGGACAGATCAGTGAACAGCAGTGGTCCCCGGAAGATTTCGGACTCGAATCCTGTTCACTGGATGACCTCGCGGTTGAGGATGCAACAGGGAGTGCTGCCATGATCCGGACCGTCCTGGATGGCCAGCCCGGTCCTGCCAGGGATATTGTCGTTCTTAACGCGGCAGCTGCCATCTGGCTGGCCAGGCCGGAAGGCTCCCTTGGCGAAGCAGCCGGGCAGGCAGCGGCAGCTATCCAGAGCGGTGCAGCCAGCGAATTACTCGACCAGTTTGCCATGCTGAGCCAGGGAACATGAAGTATCGGGCGGATTGATGAATCGAAAGACCTTTCGCCTCGTCCTGCTTGTCTCGTGTGCTCACGCCATGGCCCACGTCTTTGAGCTGGCATTGCCATCGGTTGAGCACGACATTGCACTGGAGTATTTTCCATCTGACCCGGCGGCCGGCAAGATGTTCACCGGCTGGCTCAGTTTCTGCTGGCGGCTCCCCTGGGGAGTCGGTGCCCTGCTTGTTGGCCTGCTGGTGGATCGCTATGGATCTCCCCGCATGCTCGCCATTTACCTGCTGGGCTGTGCTCTCACGTGTTTTCTCGTGAGCTTTCAGCTAGGACTGCCCCTGATGTTCACCATGATGTTCCTGATGGGTGCTTTCGCCAGCATCTACCACCCGGCAGGCCTGACACTTATTTCCCATTGCACGACACCCGAGAACCGGCCTCGTGCACTGGGAATGCACGGTGTGGTTGGATCTGCTGGAATTGCCATGGCCCCCCTGCTGGCAGGAATCCTCCTTCACCGGGACCTTGCCTGGCGAGACTATTACCTATTGCTGGCTCTTCCTGGTGCCCTGCTGGGTGGCTGGTTCCTGCTCCGCCGTCGCCGGATCAGCGACGATGCCCAGCAGCTGATGAGAGAGGGAGAGGAACTGGAGCGGCTCTCGGGAAGGAGCGATCCCGAGGCGGCTGCCTGGAAGTCCTTCCTGGTACTCACACTCCTGGCCGCCCTGCAGGGAATGATCTATGCCGGTGTGCTTACTTACCTGCGGCGGTACCTGAGCATCGGGCAGGCAAGCAACGAGGGACCGGGACCGCTTGGCCAGGCAAGCTACATGATGGCCCTGATCCTGTTAAGCGGGTGCATCGGCCAGTACCTGGCGGGCAGGTTTGCTCGAAACCGGGCACTGGAAATCCAGCTCACCCTGATCTGCCTGGCCAATGCCCCCTTCCTTGTCTGGATGTCAATGGCCGAAGGGAACATGCGTTATGTCGCCGCCATCCTCTTCTCGATCGTCCACTTTATGAACCAGCCGATCTACAACAGCCTGATCGCCAAGTACACTCCCAGCAGCCGACGGAGTGTCTGCTATGGATTCAGTTTCATGATGGGGTTTGGTGTTGGCGGTCTCGGAGCTCCGCTGGCTGGTGCGATCACGAGTGAACTGGTGACGTACCTTGTCTTCAGCGGGATCGCTCTTGCTGCGACGGTCATGGGAGTTATCCTCTGGTGGCTGGACCGAACCGCGGATCCGGCCTGGCCGTCTGTTAAACGGTAATGAAACATGACAGGTATCATTGGAATCGGCTTACTCGGACAGGCTCTGGTCAGTCGCCTGCTGGGGAAAGAATCGTCCTGCCCCTTCCCATCTCACGCCAGCACCACACTCTCCTGCAGCAGGCAATCGATCCTGGCCTGGCAGACCAGGACAACAGCGCCATCATCGAGGCCTGGCGGGAGATGGGTGAGCAGTACTGAGTCACGTTGTCGGTCCCCGGGGGGGCTGATAAAGTAAGTTCTCCTGTCGGGTATGGTCCCCCGCGGGAATACCATGCCCTTGCTTGAGGTGAGTGATGACTGACCTATCCATACCTGCCGTCGGCATCGACCTTGGCACCACCAACTCTGCTATCGCCTGGATCGATGATCTCGGGCGACCGGTGACACTCAATAACGCCGAGGGGGACAAGCTCACGCCCAGTGTCCTACTGGTTGAGGACGAGAATATCGTCATTGGCAAGGAAGCGGTAAAGGCAAAGGGAACTGATTTTGACCTCGTGGCAGAATGTGCCAAGCGGGAACTCGGGGAACTGGTCTTCAGCAAGACCCTTGGAGATCGCCAGTATCCCCCCGAGGTCCTGCAG
>JAPYUD010000065.1:0-11936 GCA_029936215.1 Pirellulaceae bacterium
AGTGGGTACGGCGGCGGCAGAAATCTACGTGGACCTGCTCGCCCGGGTTGGGCGTCACTTCGAAGCGATTAATGCATCCAGGGAGTTGCTTCCACCTGGTACCCACACGATGGGCCATGCTCCGTCGCTGCTGGAGCTTTCCGAGATGGCCGAGGATTACGAGACACTTCTCACGCTCAGCCGGGAAGCCGAGGACCTGCTTGGATTTGCCACGGGCCTGGTGCGGGCAGGGGTCAAGAGAGCCTGACCTGGCTGAGCCGGAAGAAAAAAAGAAAGCCTGCCAGGCGATTCCGCCTGACAGGCTCTTCCTTTGAGCCTGGTCGCTGTACCAGGCTAGGTCCCCCCCCGGGAACAGGAATTAGCGTTTTTTTGTGGTATCCGGCAGGAGGGCAGTGGGATCTGTCTCCGGAACCGGTGGCGAGGGAAGAACCGGCTCGTCGGTAATGTTCCGAACCGCGCCGCTGGGTTGAGCCAGTGTTGGTTCCGCTGCCCCTGTGGGAGTGCTGGTTGCTTTTGGTGTATAGAAGGTGTGCTGGCCGGTGATTCCCGTGATCACTCGAAAGAACAGGTCCTCGGTCTCGTCGGTGAAGCGGGAAATTTCCCTTGTCAGCTCGCTCCCCAGGATTTCCTCGGATAACCCTGGTGATCGTTTTATTCGTATAACGACCGCAGCATGGGCCTGGTCCTTGCCAGGAGGCGGAAAAACCCCCAGTCCGAAATCAAACAACGGTCGAATCTCACTCTGCCGTCGCCGGATGAACAAGCCGTACCCGGCTTCCCCATCCTCCAGTTCCTGGGTGCTGAAGAGCTGGATGCCAAAAAGTTCCTCGAGTAAATCAGATCCCTCTCCCGGGCTCGCCAGGAGGCAGCAAGTTAACAGCGCGGCAATACTTGTTTTCCACTTATTCAAGAGTCTTCCTCGTTCATTCCAGTACGTCATTCACCAGTCGTTACTTACGGTTGTATCGGCAAATCTGAAAAGCGACCTTGAGAGGGCCGTTCCAGTTCCGTGGAACTGGTTTGCTTAAACGATCAGGAAAACTTTTCCGGTTAGGCAAACTGGCAGAAGTAGCTGGTCATCCGCCGGGAGAGACAGGACCCGTCAAGAAAAGACCGCCGTACGGTAGTTAGTAGTTGAGGGTGAAACCATCTGGTATCATGAATGCATCAAGGCGGAAAAGAGGTGCGAGAGATGGTGCAACAGGTAGCAGGGCGGGGATACGAGATCGTCGATTTCAATGAAATCGAGGGGGTTTCTTGTCCCTGTGGTTCTGCCCGGCGGGCGTTTGCGGATGTCGATGACATGCCCGCGACGGTGCATGTGACCGAGATCTCGTCCAATGCGAAATTGCATTATCACAAGCAGTTGACCGAGACGTATTACTTTCTCGAGTGCAGCCCGGGTGCTCGCATGCAACTGGATGACCAGTTGATTGATGTTCGGCCGGGGATGAGTATCATGATTCGTCCCGGAACGCGGCACCGTGCGATCGGAGAGATGAAGGTCCTGATCGTGGTTTTTCCGAAGTTTGATCCTGCCGACGAATGGTTTGATAATTAAACCTGGTTTTCCAGGTGGAGAGAAGAACGAGAACCTCTCGAGTTTGGTTTTTCACAAGGGTGTAATCGATGCTGAGCACGACTTTCGGCCGCCTGTTTTTCGTGGGATCTGCTGTCCTTCTGCTGGGAATTTCCCCTGTCGGTTGTGATAAGCCGTCCGGTCCTGATACGGACCAGAGTAATTCCACCGCGGACCTGCAGGTGCCGAAAGTGACACCCGTTGTCCTGCAGGAGGCGAGCGAGCCGGATCCGCTCGACTGGACCTACTGGCGAGGACCCGAGTTTGCCGGTACCTCCTTCCTGGAAAATGGCTTGATCGATGACTGGGATCCGCGTGGCGGCGAGGGAAGCAACGTCAGCTGGAAACGTGACGACCTGGGAAGCCGCAGCACGCCGATCGTGATGAACGGCCGGCTCTACCTGATGTGTCGTGCCGATCCGGAATCCGCCACCGAGGGAGAGCGGGTTGTATGTATCGATGCGGTAAGCGGCGAGACGATCTGGGAAAATCGCTTCAATGTCTGGCTTTCAGATGTTCCTGATACGCGCGTTGGCTGGAGCAGCGTGGTGGGAGATCCGGTGACGGGCCGGGTCTATGCCCTGGGCGTCTGTGGTTATTTCCAGTGCATGGATGGCGCGACCGGCGAGACCCTCTGGTCGGTGCCGATGCATGAGCGATTTGGACTGCTCAGTACCTACGGCGGCCGTACCAACTTTCCCATCATCTGCGATGACGTGGTGATCATCAGTGCGATCGTGATCGGCTGGGGAGAGATGGCGAAGCCGGCACATCGTTTTGTCGCCTTCGACAAGATGACAGGAGAGGTGGTCTGGTTTAACGGGACACGACCTCTTCCTTATGACACGACTTACAGTGCTCCCACGTTGACATTTCTGCAGGGCCAGAAGGCGCTGGTCTTTGGTTCCGGGGATGGGCAGGTCTGGGCGATCCAGCCGCGTACCGGGAACCACATCTGGAACTACTCTTTTTCTCGCCGCGGCCTGAACGTGGCCCCGCTGGTTATCGGAGAACGGATCTTCACCGGTCATAGTGAAGAGAACGTGACTGGTACCTCGATGGGGGCCGTGGTTGCGATCGATGCTTCCGGGAAAGGGAACGTGACAAAATCAGGGGAGATCTGGAAGGTGGAGCAGATGATGATGGGCAAGGCATCCCCGCTCCATATCGGTAACCGGCTCTACTGTTTTGATGACCGGGCCAAGCTCCATGTCCTGGACGATAAAACCGGCGAGCCGGTGGCACCACGGATTGCCCTGGGAACGGTGATGCGATCCAGCCCCCTTTATGCGGACGGCAAGATCTATGCTTTTACCAACAACGGGCGCTGGTACATTCTCAAGCCTGACGAGGAGAAGGGCGTGATCCGCCTGAAGTATGGTCGTTTGCCGACGGGGGAAAGCTGCGATGCATCCCCGATCGTCTCGCATGGCCGAATTTACCTGAATACCTCCGGTGGCCTCTATTGCCTGGAGGACAAGAGCAAGCTCCAGCAGGGGGGGGCGGAGTCGGCGTCAGGTACACGCCGGCCCCCTGAGGGCGAGCCGGCCCACCTGCAGCTTGTGCCGGCCGATGCACTGCTTCGCCCGGGAGAGACCCGGCAGTACAAGGTGCGGCTCTACAATGCAGCCGGCCAGCTTCTCGACGCGGACCTTGCCGGTGTCCAATTTGCCGTGGACAAGGCAGCAACCATCGACGAGAAGGGCACGCTCACGGCGGCAGACGATGCAGGCCATGGTGCCTCGTATGTGACCGCCACGCTTGGTGATTTGTCGGGCCGGTCGAGGATTCGTACCGTCCCCGACCTACCCTGGTCTTTCGACTTTGATGATCTCAGTGCTCCTCCTGTCAGCTGGGTGGGGGCCCGCTACCGGCACGTGATACGCGAGGTCGATGGCAGTAACGTGATGGTCAAGATCAGCACGATTCCCAAGGGAGCCCGCAGTCGCTGCTGGTTCGGACACTCTAACCTGTCTAACTACACCATCCAGGCCGACGTGAAAGGCGCCCTTGCCAATGACAAGATGCCCGATATTGGGTTGATTGCCCAGGGTTATACGATGGACCTGCAGGGAAACAGCCAGAAGCTGCAAATTCGCAGCTGGGTGCCCCAGTTGCGGATGGCCGAGACCATCGATTTTGACTGGAAGCCAGGGGTCTGGTACCGGGCAAAATTGCAGGCAACGGTGAAAGATGGCACGGCGATACTCAGGGGCAAGGTTTGGCCCAGGGATGAAGATGAGCCGACCGGCTGGACGCTGGAGGCGACCGACAAGTCAGCGAACGTGCAGGGAAGTCCCGGGTTATTTGGCAATGCCAAGGATGCCGAGCTTTACCTGGATAATATCTCCGTGACTCCGAATGATTGACCTGCCATAATCGTCACGGAATCGAGTAAATGACCTGCCAGTGGCAGCTGGCACGTTGAACGAAGAGAAAACACGAGGGCGGGAAGAGCCCGCCTTGTTTCACGGAGATTATCAAGGCTTATGAAGAATTTAAAATCCGCAGCTATCCTGGTTCTCTGCTTCCTGCTTGGGATGGTAACGATCAACCTGATCACCGGTTGTGATCAGCAAAAAACAACCCAGCCTTCAAGTCCTGCCGGTGCAGCGGATGATACGTCAGGTGAAGAGGAATCGGGTGAGACGCCCACCGAGGAACAGTCGGGTGATGCAGAGACCGAGGACGCGGCAGGAGAGGATACCGGGGGCGCGGGAGATTCGGGTGAAGCCGCTGCCAAGTCGGATGGCTCAACTGCGCTGCTTGGATTTGAACTGGACGAGGATGGGAACCCCGTTCACCAGGCCGGTTCGTGGTCCCAGTGGGGAGGAACGTCCTATCGAAACAACGTGCCGGTGGGAGTTGATATTCCCACCAGCTGGGACGTCGGGTCTTTTGATCGCCGTAGCGGTGAGTGGAATTCCGAGGGAGCGGAGAATATCAAGTGGGTTGCCCGCGTCGGCAGCCAGACCTATGGAAACCCGGTCGTTGCTGGCGGCAGGGTCTTTGTCGGTACGAACAACAGTGCTGGCTACCTGCCCCGTTATCCTGCCCGGGTCGACCTGGGCTGCATGATCTGTTTTAGCGAGAAAGATGGATCGCTTCTCTGGCAACATTCCAGTGAAAAACTCTCTACCGGCCGGGTGCACGACTGGCCGCTACAGGGGATCTGCTGTGCACCACTGGTCGAGGGAGACCGGCTCTGGTTTGTCAGCAGCCGTGGTGAGGTAATCTGCGCCGATACCGAGGGTTATTACGATGGCGAAGATGATGGACCGGTGAAAGAAGAACGAGCTCGCCTGTTCGATATTCGAAAGGGCGATGATCCAGAAACCGATGCTTTCGTCCCGGCAGTTACTGCCCTGGCAGGAGGTTCGGTCAATGAACAGTTGCGTGAGTCTTTTAGTGCCGCCGGAATGGAATTGCCTACCGATGTGAAAGTCTCCACCGAGACCGAGGGGAAAGCCTGGCTGCTCGAAGCGCAGGTTGGTGAATCGATGCGACAGGTCCAGTTGAAGGTGATCGGTCCCAAGCTGAGCGTGTTCAAGATTGTTACTTCCGACGACCTGGAGGAGGCGGATACGGTCTGGAAGTTCAACATGATGGCTGACCTGAAGGTCTCGCAGCACAACATGTGCAGCTGTAGCGTCACCGCGATAGGCGACATTCTCTTCGTCAATACGTCGAACGGCCTGGATGAATCACATATTAACCTTCCTTCTCCGGATGCCCCCACCTTTGTTGCCATGAACAAGAATACCGGCGAGGTCTACTGGTCAGACAAGTCACCAGGGGCAAATATTCTGCATGGCCAGTGGTCAAGCCCGACCGTGGGGATCCTCGGCGGTGTTCCACAGGCGATCTTTGGCGGTGGAGATGGCTGGGTTTACAGCTTCAAGGCGGATCAGGGAAAAGACGGAAGCCCGGAACTGCTCTGGAAATTTGATGCCAATCCGAAGGAATCGAAGTGGATCCTGGGAGGGCGGGGGACGCGTAATAACATCATTGCCACGCCTGTCATCTACAAGGGGATGGTCTATGTCGCCGTGGGCCAGGATCCGGAGCATGGGGAAGGAGTTGGTCACCTCTGGTGTATCGATCCTACCAAGCGTGGGGACGTGAGCCCCGAACTGGCGGTCAAGGTGGGGACAACGGATGTGGTCGAGCATCGTCGCCTGCAGGCGGTCATTGCCGAGGAAGGAGAGGCGGCCATTGATAATGAGAATTCCGCAGTCATCTGGCACTATTCTGCTTTTGACCAGGATGGGGATGGCGAGATTGGTTTTGAGGAACAGATGCATCGAAGTTGTGGAACCGTGGCGATCAAGGATGACATTCTTTTTATTGCCGACTTCAGTGGTCTCTTTCACTGCCTCGATGCGATGACCGGGAAGGTCCACTGGACTTATGACATGCTGGCGGCTGCCTGGGGATCTCCACTGATCGTGGAGGGACATGTCTATATTGGCGACGAGGATGGGGATATCTCGATCTTCCCGCTCAGTAGTGACAAGGAGGTAGCGCTCAAGGATGGATTTGAGCCCGGCCTTGGTGAAATCAACATGGGCAACTCGGTCTACAGTACACCGATCATCGCCAATAACGTCTTGTTCATCTGCAACAAGACCCACCTGTTCGCGATCAGTGCCAGCGCGGAGAGCGAGTAGTCAGGAAAGTGACGGCCCCTAGTCTTCCGGGTCTGCCGCCTCGGCTTCTTCCTGAGGAGGCTCCGGTGTCGGCTCCTCGTCCGTTGGCGCGATAAACTCCATCCCTGCGAGCATGGAGTAGGCCTCGTTTCGGTGACGCAGAACGGTGCCGGGGTGTACCTGCAGGTCGATCGTGTAGCGTCGTCCCGCCTGGATCGTCTCCAGGATCTGTCTTTCAGCAGTCAGGGATTGCGACTTCTCCTCGCGGACACGAAATCGGGTTGCCCGCACGTAACGGACACAGGGAGTGGTTCCAATCACCAGCGGCTGAACCTGTTCGACCAGCTTGATTCCGTCACCCTTCAGCCGGGATTGAACGAAGCGGGCATGCGCGACCAGGTTCTCCTCGGTTAACTGGTCGGTTGCCCCGTTGCCCGGATCCTCGACCGTGACCCAGATACGTGGCAGGCGAACGCGGCGGGTTTTGTCCATGAAAATCCGGGCCAGGTATCCCTCGCGACGGCTGGCCCAGCTCCAGCCAGTGGGGGAGGCCAGCTTCAGTCGACCCTCATCGAGCGGTGGGAAATAATCACCGAGCGAGGGAAGCTGGGATGCATCGACTCGCTTGATCCCGGGGGCGGTGCCTGCAGCAGGAGTGGGTGTTGCCGGACCGGGTGAGGAGGATGAGCAACCTGCCAGGATGAAAAGAAGAATGGAAAAGGACCAGCAGTGTGAGTGGCCTCTCATTCGACTTCCTCTTCAACAGGCTTTTTTATGAGCCTGATAAAGTGAGGTGACTTGCCAGACTTGGAGAGGGTATCCTTCTTTTTCTCGGCAGCTTTTTTATCGAAATACTCGAATGTTGCCACTTCCTTCACGGACTGGTTGAAAATACCCCACATCGCTTTGAGTCGAATTTCGACCGGTTCCTTGGCGCGACGTGTCCGCTTGGCAGGCTTCTTCTTGGCTGCTGGTTCTTTCTCGGCAGTGGCTTTCTTTGCAGGAGCCTTTTTTGCCTTGGTTTTTTTTGCTGTGGCTTGTTTCTTTGCCATTGATCCTTCTCGTGGGGGGTTTAACCCCTTGGAACGTGTAATTCGCCCTCCCGCTGAAATCGCAGTTGGAGGCATATCATAGAGAATCTTCCCGGAATTTGACACAGGAAAATGAATAGCTGCAGGACTGATCGGGAAAACAGGGTTTCTACCGATGAAAACCACAATACTGAGGGTTATCCGTTGATGGGCGTTGCCCCGGCTGGTGGTGTTCCACCGCCCTGCTGGACGTATTGAGTACGACTTATTCCGAATTCATCAGCCGTGGGAAGGGCGAGATCTTCCTGGTTGTCTGTTTGAGCGTGTTCGAACAATTGTTCCAGGAACGGTCGGCACCATCCACACCCGCTTCCTGCGCCGAAACAGTCACTCAATTGAGTTGCCTTTTTCGGTTTTTCGATCCGCAGGTAGTTGATCACTTTACGCCGGGTCACATGAAAACAGAGGCAGAGTTCATCATCGAGTTCCATCTGAGAATTACTCCTCCGTGCCAGTGGCCAGTGTAAGAGCGACCTGGCAGGCGTTATGGAATTGTGCCACGTCGAGTTGTTCATTCACGGTATGGGCATTCAGTTGCCCACAGCCGAGTGAGACAGTCGGGATGCCATGCCTGGTCGTCCAGTTTGCATCCAGTCCCCCGTTGGCGATTGCGAGTTCCGGCTCCAGTCCCAGTGAACGGACGGCACTTTGTGCCACCAGCACACACGGCTCACTTGTTTGCAACCGGAAGGAATCGTAGTCAAGTCGCCCGGTCCAGTTCATCCGACCTCGTTTTCCTTTGGCGCTGATGACTTTCTTCAAGGCTCGCTGAAATGCCTGCTTGATTTCTTTGACGATAGTGCGTCGAAATTGTCTGTCATGGCTACGGGCCTCGGCACGGATAAGAACATGGTCGGTCACGACATTGGTGGCATCACCACCCTGGATCACTCCCACGTTACTTGTACCCTGTTTTCCTTTCTTGCTGATCTGTCCATGCCAGCCATTGTCCTGCAGGTCGGCAATGGCAAGTGCGGCAATCGCGATGGCACTGACCCCAAGTTCCGGTGCCCCGCCGGCGTGACTCGCGAGGCCCTCGATTTCGATTACGATTCGATAACCCCCGGTAGCACCAATGGTAAGCTTGGAGGCACTTCCTCCATCCCAGTTGAAGGCGAGCTGCGGCCTGGCGAGCATGCTCTTGCGGATCTGTCGGGCGCCATGCAGGCCAACTTCTTCCTGGACAAACCAGCAAAATGTCAGCGGTGGATGGGGAAGTTTGTTGCGAAGGATCTCCACTGCCGCGGTTAGTGTGGCCGCCACCCCGGCCCGATCATCGGCACCAAGCCCGGTGGCGGGATCGGCCGACACGATACGGCCACTACGCCGGACCGGCTGAGAACCGACACAGATTGGCACGGTGTCCAGGTGTGCAGAGAGCATCCGCCTGGGTGCCCGGGTGGTTCCCGGCAGCCTGAGCACCAGGTTGCCATGGTCTCCGCCAATCGGCGTTCTCCGGTGAGCAGCATCCGTGTGAATCGCCCGGGCCGGGGCACCGGCTGCCCGCAGCGTTTGAATCACGTGCCGTGCGGTCTCCGCTTCGTCACCACTCTTTCCCCGGATTGCCATCAGCTCCATCACGAGCTTGAGGGCTGCCTGGCGGTCATGGCGAAAGGGAGCCGGGAGATGATTACCCTGGCGCTGGGTCGTGCTGGAGGGCATGCTGGGTCCTTTCGGTGCGTCGTTGCGGCGGTCACTTGGTTTCTGGGGCGGTTCACCGTATTCTAGGGCGGTGCTGTTATTGAGCCTAGAATCCAGGAGGAGTTGTTACAAGCATGCGGTTTTTCATTGCCGGCATCATGCAGGGTTCACACGTGGAAGCAGTTCTGCATGGCCAGGATTACCGTGAACAGCTTACCACCCTGCTAGGCCGCTTCTATCCGGACAGCGATATTTACGATCCCCGTCATGAGCATCGCGAATCGCTCCACTACGACGACCAGCAGGGATGCGATGTTTTCATGATGCATAACCGCATGTGTGGCGAGGTCGACGTGGTTGTCGCATTTCTTCCCGAGGCCTCAATGGGAACCGCGATCGAGATCTGGGAGGCATTTCGTCATGGCCGCCGGGTGGTCACGATCAGTCCCCTCGAGAAGAACTGGGTTGTTCGCTACTGCAGCCACCTGGTGCTTGAGGATTTTTCCGCTCTTGAGCAGGCCCTGGAAGATGGCACCTTCCAGCAGATCGTGGGGGGAGAGCCGGGATGACCTACTTGCTTGACCCGTCCAGCGACAAGCTCAAGAAATGGCTGGAAGGGCATGGAGAACCAGGTTTTCGCGCACGCCAGGTCTGGCGATGGCTGGCGATCGGGCGGGCAACCAGCTTTGCGGAGATGACAGATCTTCCCGCTCCGCTTCGGGCCCAGCTGGATGAGTCGATCCCGGTCTGGTCAACGACGCTTGTTTCCCACCAGCGGTCGGAGGATGGGAGTGAGAAATTGCTGCTGGAATTTTCTTCCGGTGGAGAGGCGGAGTGTGTCCTGTTGCGGGATGGTGACCGTCGCACGATTTGCATCAGTAGCCAGGTGGGGTGTGCGATGGGTTGTGTTTTCTGTGCAAGCGGACTGGATGGAATCGATCGTGATCTGGATGCTGGTGAGATTATCGAGCAGATGGTGAGGTTGCAGCATTGCCTGCCGGTGGAAGAGCGAATCAGTCATGTCGTGATGATGGGAATGGGAGAGCCGCTGGCGAACCTGGAGAACGTGTTGTCGGCGCTGGAATTTTCCGGAGACGAGGAGGGCCTGGGGATCAGTGCCCGCCGGGTGACAATTTCCACGGTCGGCCTGCCGGCAGCGATTCGAAAGCTGGCCACTCGCCAGTGCAAGTATCACCTGGCAGTCTCGCTGCACGCACCGGACGATGAGCTCCGCAACCAGCTCGTCCCGGTTAATCAGCGGGTTGGCCTTGAAGAGATTCTCTCTGCAGCGGATTCCTACTTTGAGGCATCTGGTCGGCGACTTACCTTTGAATACGTATTACTTGCGGACCTGAATGACAGCCCACAGCAGGCTGCCCAGCTTGGCCAGTTACTGCGCGGCCGTCCGGCGATGATCAACCTGATCCCCTACAATCCTGTTGCCGGCTTGCCTTACCAAACGCCTTCTTCCAGCCGAGTGCGTCGTTTCCAGCAGGTTCTTGAAGAACAGGGACTGAATGTCCAGGTCCGGCAGAGAAAGGGTGACAGGATAAATGCAGCCTGTGGCCAGTTGCGCCGGATGGTGCGCCCCCAGTGACGATTGGCCGTCAACAGGGTGATGGTTTAAACTGGAGAGAGGTTGAAGGTGGTTCTTCCTGGTGAAGCCCGGGAACGGGTTTCCTCTCCCCTCCTATGGAATAAAGCTGCTTGGTGGTTTCTTGGCAATTACCGATACAACAGCGAAGAAGTACGAGGAACTGGATCCCGATGTGCGGCTGATGCTGCAGGTTCGCGATGACCATGCCGCCGCTTTCGAGGAACTCGTGGCTCGTTACCAGGTTCGCCTGATCTCCATCTTCCAGCATTCCCTGGTTGACCGGGGCCAGGCGGAGGATCTTGCCCAGGAGGTTTTTCTCCGGGTTTACCGGGCTCGAAAAAGATACACGCCCAGTTCCCGTTTCTCGACCTGGCTGTTCACGATTGCCAATAACGTTGCCAGTAATGCTCGCCGCAGCCGGTTCCGGAGGCGAGAGGTCCAGGTGACCGGGCGATCGACATCCTCGTTCTCGGCATCACCACTGGCACAGATGGTCGAGGCGGCAAGTGGATTGCACCCGACCAGGCGACTGGATCGAACAGAGAGGGTGGAACTGGTGCACCTTGCCATGGAAACCCTCAGTGAACGCCAGCGAATGGCACTCTTGCTCTCCAAGTTCGAGGGGTTGAGCTATGCAGAAATTGGAGAGGTGATGGAACTTACCACCTCGGCAATCAAGAGCCTGCTCTCGAGGGCACGTGGTAACCTTCGCGATATTCTCCAGCCCTACGTTGTCAGTGGAGCCATGCCGGAAGCACGAAGGAATCGAAAAGGGCAGGGGGGAGAGGCAAGCCCCGGGTCGGTTGGACAGCTGGCCGACGACGAGAGTGAATCAACGAGTGAGGCAGAGTGAATGAACCAGGATCCAGAAAACGTGAGCGACTCGGCCCGGATTGAGCAGGCCGAGATGGTCTCCTACCTCGATGGTGAGCTGGATGTCCAGCAGGTTGCCGATGTGGAAAAGCGGCTCTCAGAAGACCATGAGTACAGGCTGCGGTTACAACAATTGCAACAGGCATGGGACCTGCTCGATGAACTTCCACGTTCCCGGGCGGATGACCAGTTCACACGCAGCACGATGGAGATCGTCGTCGTGAAAGCTCGCGACGAGATAAACCAGCTTGGGCACCTGCCGGCCTGGCGGAGACAGCTTCCGCTGCTGCTGGGTCTCCTGCTCGTGCTGGCGATTACCTTCACAGGCTACCTGTTTAGCTGGCGTGCAGCGACGGCCGATAATCGCCGGTTCCTTGAGGATCTGCCAGTGATCGAGCAGGTGAGCGAGTACCGACAGGCCGAGAGCGTGGAGTTCCTGCGACTTCTCGTCAAGGAAGGGTTATTTGAAACCGAGCAGGAGGATGGGCCGTAGGATGCAAGACCGG
>JAPYUD010000066.1:0-11929 GCA_029936215.1 Pirellulaceae bacterium
TCCTGGTGCCCTGGATCGTGCGGAATTCCCTCGTACTGGGAAAACCCGTGCTGACCACCACCCATGGTGGTTACACACTGCTACTGGGAAACAACCCACATTTTTATGAGCACCTTCGAACCGCATCCTGGGGCAGCACCTGGAACCCCAACCGCTTCGATGCCAACTGGCGCAAGAGCCATGTATCGGAAGATCCTGGTTTTGACTTCTGGGCTAATAACCCCGCTCCGGCAGGTGGCACGCATCCGCGAGGAGAAGTCGAGGATGACAAGTTCGCCTACCAGGTTGCCTTTCACTCCATCCGCGCCGAACCAGCTTCTTTCGCCTGGTCCTGCCTGGTCCGACTGGGCCGACTCTGGAGCCCTGTCCCCCACCAGGTCGATTCGAATGAGTCGCCTGCCGCATTCCTGCTCCGCCTGGGAACCGCCGCCTGGTACCTCGTGATCCTGTCGGCTGCGATTGCTGGCTGCTGGCGGAGGAGGGCGGCCTGGAAAACCGATCCCTGGATCTGGGGACTTCTTCTTTGCCTGTCATTCTCGCTGGTCCACACGTTTTACTGGAGCAACATCCGGATGCGTGCCCCACTGATGCCCTTCGTCTACCTGGCCGCCCTGGGATGCCTGGCATCTCGTGGCTCACGTCCCGAACCACGCACTGAACCAGCCGTCGAATCAGCGGCCGATCAGCCCTGAGAGAGCGATCATCCGACAACAGGCAGCTGGCATGGAATATGCCTTGCCGGAGCTGGTATTTCACCCCTATAATCCGCCCCACAATAGTGCGCCCAGCGTGCGCGACTATCGTACCACCAGGACCAGGGCAAGGATGCCAAGACACTGAATCACCTGCTTTTTCACCAACGATCAACCTTCGGAAAAGGTGCCCGCCGCGCACCAGCACGACTTGCTGCGCTGGTGGCAATCCTGCTCGTCGCGACCCCCCAGCCTGGACTTCAAGCCGAGATCGAAGTGCTCCTGGAAGATACGACAAGCCCCCTGTTACTGGAAGCGGAAGCCGGATCCCACTGGGAACAGGGGTCCTACGAGGTCTGGTACCTCAGGGGCTGCAGCGTCAGGCAGGGAGAAGCGGTCTTCGAGGGAGCCGAGGGAATCGCCTGGATCGACCGTGCCGATCCAGGGTCCAACCAGAAAAACCGGGTCCTGCTCTATCTCGAGGGTCCCGGGCTAACCGTCAAGAACCTGCCTGGTAGCGGACTTTCTGCCCTCCATGCAAGTCACTGGTACGGGCAACTGGCAACGTCGACGATGGTGAACATTGCGGTTCGGCGTACCCATCTCAGCACCCGGAAACCTGCCATCTACGATCGGGCACTGGCGGCCAGAAAAGGTAGCATCCCGACCGGCGTTCAACTGGCACAGTTCACCGAACCTGTGGATCCGCCAGCGACGCCTCCAGGCGACCCGGTTCGCAGCGGAACCAACCTGACGCTGGGAAACTGGCGGATCCAGATCCAGGGCCGCAGTAATGTCAACTGGGATTTCAACCTGCAGCCTGACCCCAATGGTGGAGAGACCATCGCCATTGCCAAGAATGGCATACGGGTCGTTGTCGAGGGAATCGATCTCCCCGGTGTCGAACCCCTTGGTCATATCACGGTTGAAACAGACAGCATGGTCCTCTGGGCACCCGACCAGGAGAGTGAAGAGGATGGACCCCTGGAACTGTACCTGGAAGGGAACATTGTCTTCCGCCAGGCTGACCGGGTGATCTACGCCGATCGCATGTACTACAACGTGACGGACGATTTCGGGATGGTGCTCAATGCCGAGGTGCTCACGCCGATGGCCGCCTACGATGGCCTGCTGCGACTGAAGGCAGATGTACTGAGACAAGTCGATGCACAACACTTCAAGGCGTACGGGGCTGCCATCACCTCCAGCCGCCTGGGAGTTCCTCGTTACTGGTTCCAGGCCGAGGAGGTCGACCTGGAGGATCTCCAGCAGCCACAGCGCGACTCGCAGACCGGGCAGATTGCCAGGGATCCGGAAAGCGGGGAACCCATTGTCGATCACAAGATGATGGCTACCAGCCGGAATAATTTTATCTACCTGGGGGGAGTCCCACTCTTTTACTGGCCCGTGATGGCAACCAACCTGACCAGCCCCTCGTTTTACATCGACCGGTTGAAAATCAAGAGTGACAGCGTCTATGGCGTCCAGGTCATGGCAGACTGGGATGTCCGCCAATTACTGGGGATGCGTGATGCACTGGAAGGGACTCACTGGACCATTTCAACCGATGTTCTCAGCAAGCGAGGTTTCGGCTTCGGAACCAATTACCGCTATGACGTCAACGAGATGTTCCGGTTACCCGGACCGGCGCGGGGCTGGCTGGATGCATGGGGACTGGAGGAGCATGGGCTGGACAACCTGGGAGCAGACCGCAGGGCCCTGACCCCGGAAAAAGACTTTCGCGGACGCCTGCACTGGCTCCACCGCCAGCTGCTCGGTAACGGTTACCAGCTGACCGGAGAAGTCGGCTTGATCAGTGACAGGAATTTCCTCGAGCAGTACTACGAACATGAATGGGATCAGCAGAAGGACCAGGTAACAGGCCTGGAGCTGAAGAAGTACGACGGGAATGCCAGCTGGAGTGTGACTGCTGATATTCGGTTAAATGACTTTTTCACGCAAACCGAGTGGTTACCTCGATTCGACCATTTCCTGCTCGGCCAGTCATTGCTAGGAAACCGGCTCAGCTGGCAGGAACATACACGAGTCGGGTTTGCCAGGCTAAGAACGCCAAGTGGTCCGGAGGATCCAGCGGATGCTGCCAAGTTTGACCTGCTGGCAGGAGAAGCCGGGGATCCGGATGGCATCGTAGCTGCCAGCCGGCAGGAAATCAGCATGCCGATGAAGTGGAACTCGCTCAAGGTCACTCCTTACCTGCTTGGTGAAGCAGCCTACTATGGTGATGACATCAACGGTGCCGACATGACTCGCCTGCTGGGACAGGTCGGCGTGCGAGCCAGTCTGCCGATGTGGCAGGTACGACCGGAAATCAAGAGCACGTTGTTTAACGTGAACGGCCTGGCACACAAGGTCGTCTGGCATGCGGACCTTTACCTGGCGGATGCGTCACAGGACATGAACCAGCTGCCACGCTATGACGCCCTGGATGATGATTCCATTGAACATTTTCGGCGGCGGTTCTTCTTCGATACCTTTGGCGGTTCAGCCGGGGGGGATATCCACCCGAAATGGGATGAGCGGTTTTTTGCACTGCGGTCTAACATGCAGGGCTCGGTGACTGCTGAGAGTGGCGAAATCGTGGACGACATGCTGGCAGCGCGGCTGGGAGTCCACCAGCGATGGCAGACCAAGCGAGGCGTCGTGGGTCGTGAACGGATCATTGACTGGATGGTACTGGATGTCGAGGGAACCCTTTTTCCCAGTCCGAACAGGGATAACTTTGGACAGAACATCGGGCTGCTGGACTATGACTTCCGCTGGCACCTGGGAGATCGTTACACGGTGCTTTCCGACGGTTATGCCGATTTCTTTGGTAACGGCCTGCGGATGGTAACCATCGGCGGCCTGGTGAGCCGGCCGGAGCTGGGGCGATTCTACCTCGGTTATCGTCTCATCGATGGCCCCATCAGTAGCAGCATCGTGCACGCTTCGCTGACTTACCGGATGGGTGAGAAGTGGGCGGCGATCGCAGGCACCTCTTTCGACCTGGGATCAACTGGAAACATCGGCCAGCGACTGGACCTGGTAAAAATTGGTGAATCGGCACTGCTCCGATTTGGTATCAGCATGGACGAGAGCCGTGACAACCTGGGAATCCACCTCTCCATCGAGCCGCGATTCCTGGCGAGCCGGCGGTTCTCGCGGATGAGTGGTATTGAGCTCCCACCGGTCGGAGCTTATGGGCTGGAGTGACCCCGGAAGGACCAGGGCTGACAAAACTGACGGGGTTCAGGCCAGATCCTGGTCCGCCATGGCCTGGAGTTATTTCTGAATTCGCTTGAAGAGCCTGCGAACGGTTCTTTCGGAGCATCCCATGATGCCCGCGATCTCCTTCTGCGTGCGATTCTCCAGTCGCAGCGAGATAAGCTGCTGCTGCTCGCTCATCGTCTGTATATACTCCTCCCGCTCGGACATGGCCGCCTGTTGAACCGGAGTCGGCTGGGGCTGGCCAACCTCTGCCAGATTCTCCAGGGATTGCTCCCGATCGATACCCCGTTTCTGTCGCATGTGATAACGGACCCGCTGGCGAATCTTGTTGAGTGTGATCGTAACCAGCAGGGACAGCAGTTCATCACGGTTCTCAAACTCAAACTGACCTTCCTGGGCCCGATGGAGGAAAGTCCGGAAAACAGACTGGACAACATCATCCGCTTCGACGCGCCAGCGCAAACGATCGGCCAGATGCTGTTCAGCAATCCGCACAAGCCGTTGCTGATAGGTCGCCCAGAAATCTCCTATCGCCTCCGGTACGGAAGCCATTCACCCAGATGCGGGGAGAGTTACTCATGACAAAATACCTGACACAGACTCATCCCTGCCAACCACTCCAGTCTGCTTCCAGGCTGTTGAACTTGCCAATGCGGTTTAGTTCATGCAGCAACTGGTCAGGTGTCGAGTATCGGTCATCTGGATTCTTTGCCAGCATTTTCATGACCACGTCCTGGAACAACTCATCAATGGCAAGCTGGAATTCCTTCGGTTTTGTCGGCTCCACCTCGCGAACCTTCTGGATCAGCTCGGGCAAAGACCCACCCTCGCAGGGCGGATGGCCACTTAACAAGGCGTACATGGTGGCCCCGAGCCCATAGATATCCGACCGGGTATCGATCGAACCCTGTCCCCGCGTCCTTTCCGGGGACATGAAAGGAATATCTCCAATTATCTGGCCGGGCTTGGTAATCTGCACGGCCAGGGTCCCTTCCATTGCCTTGGCCAGCATCAGGTCGCCGACCAGGCAGGCCCGGTCCGATTTGCGTCGCAGGATATTTGACGGTGTGAGGTTGCGATGGACAACCTTGTGCTTGTAGGCAGCGTGCAGCGCACGTCCCACCTGGACACCTACTCGCCAGACTTCTTTCCAGTCCAGCATCCCCTCGACGCCAATCTGCTGGATCACTTCGGCAAGGCTACTCCCCTCAACATACTCCATGGCAATCCAGCAATAGTCTCCTTCTTTGCCGGCATTGTAGATCTCCACGATATGGTCATGCTTGATTGGCATCATGGTCTTCATGGCACGAATAAAGCGGGCCTTCTGGTCATCGTCCGAGGCAAAATCGGGGGGCATCACCTTCAGCGCACAGACCTCGTTTTTCTTGATGTCTGTCGCCAGGTAAACCATGCCGCTGTTTCCCTTGGCAATGATCTCATCCACGCGATAATCGTGAATCGTGCTTCCCACCAGGTCGACCAGGGAAGACCTGGAGGGTGGCTCGGAAGTCGCTGCTAGCGCCGGCATTTCATCTTCGGAGATCGTAGCGTCCTCGCTGGGAATTATCACCCCGCCTCCCAGTTCGTAGCGAAACTGGGTCCGGCCGGCGAGCACGACGTCACCCGGCTCCAGCGCCGCCTGGTCTACTTTTTGACCACCGACAAAAGTTCCTGAACTGCTCCCCGCATCGGCGACCGATAACGAATCACCATCCACGATAATCCGGCAATGGATGCGTGACATGCGATCGTCGTCAATGGTCGTGTCACTATCTGCTCCACGGCCAATGACAAGGATTTCGCCATCCGCCAGTTCATAGACTGTGCCGGCCGCTGGGCCAGCAATGATCGTCAATTGTCGAGTCATCTCTCGCTCCGCTAACTATTTTTTCCCAGGAAAAGGCCCCAAGGGCCCTCCCTGTTATTCTTACTAGCATACCTCGTGAATCGAGCCGGGGTATAACAGCCTTGAAAAAGAATTCAACCAAGCCGCACGTCAGGATTCCTCTTCGCGGTCGTGCAGTGCCTGGTGACTCTCCTCGTCCTCCGGCCGATTATCATGGCCCTTGCCGATGGTGAATTCCATCCGGTCGAGGAACTTGACGTTGGCACACTCGTCTACCTCCGCTGCATGGCAGGACGCAAAGTCCTTGATGTAAAACCGAAAAGGTCCTCCGCCCGCCGGATCAATCGGCTGGGCGTTGATGGAATGCACAAGCAGTCCACGGTCGACAATCTCCTCCAGCGGAATGCTGGCATGAAAATCATCACTGGCGGCATGCAAGCCCAGGTAATCAACATCCGGATGGGGCTGGACCAGTTCAATCAGGCCCGCCAGGGTGACCGCTTCCCCCTCGCGCCCCGGAACCAGGGAACCAATGTCTGCACATTGCCAACGGCCATCGAGATCCCGAAGTTGTTGCCAGGATAAGCTCAGAGGGTTTTCAACCACTCCGTCAATTGTCAGGGACGTCGTCATCGACTTGTCTCCAGGGGAGAGGAAGGAAAAAGAAAAAGCCGGGACTCGCAGGCGAACCCCGGCTTCTTGATACTTGTTCGCCGTCGCCTAGGAACAACCAAGGCTATTGCCACAATTATGGCAGAGGTAACAGTTACCACTTCGGACGGTAATGGATCCACAGTTGTCGCAACTGGGAGCATCGGTCTGGAAGTTCGCAAACTGTCCCTGCTGCCCATCGCCTTTTTTCAGGATCGCGCCGGCTCTTTCCAGGAGGGCATAATCGACACCAATGTCCGGGCTTTCCGTTGCTTCCCCAGAATCCTCGCTGGAACCGTTACCATTGCCATGGTTTGTGCCATTACCATTGGAGCCGTTTTCGCCGGAGGCTTGTGAATCACCATTACCGTTTTCTGACTGCTGTTTAGGCGGTTGGCCATTGGTTGCCTCCCGGTAACCCGCCAGGAATGAGATTCCCATGAACCGGAAAATATAATCCACCACGCTCTTGGCAATACGTATATCCGGGTTTGTCGTGTAACCCATCGGCTCAAAGCGAGAATGGGAGAACTTGTTTACCAGCACCTCCAGGGGAACTCCGTATTGCAGGCTCATGGAGATGGCAGTGCCAAAGCTGTCCATCAGGCCTCCAATCGTACTTCCCTCCTTGGCCATGGTGATAAACAGTTCACCGGGTCGACCATCGGGGTAAAGCCCCACGTTGATATAGCCCTCGTGGCCACCCACATTGAACTTGTGCGTGATCGACTGGCGAGTATCAGGGAGCCGTTCACGGCGTGGCCGATCTGTCGTTTCCTGTTTCTTGCTGCCCTCGGCTTTTGTGGCCAGGGGCTGGCTCTGCTTGGAGCCATCCCGGTAGATAGCCAGGGCCTTGAGCCCCAGCTTCCAACCCAAACGGTAAGCTTCCGCGACATCCTCAATGGTCGATGACGCCGGCATGTTCACGGTCTTGGAGATCGCCCCGGAGAGAAATGGTTGTGCCGCTGCCATCATCTTAACGTGCGCGCGCCAGTCAATACTCCGCTCGCCATTGGCTGGCTTGAAAGCACAATCAAAAATCGCCAGGTGGTCGTCGCGGAGTGACGGGGCCCCCTCGATGGTGTCATGGTCGTCGATATGAGCAACGATTTCCTCAATCTGTGCAGGATCGTAACCAAGTACACGGAGAGCCTCGGAGACACTCTGATTAATAATCTTGAGCATCCCGCCGCCTGCAAGTTGCTTGTACTTGACCAGGGCAATATCAGGTTCGATACCGGTGGTATCACAATCCATCATGAAGCTGATCGTGCCAGTCGGGGCAAGGACCGTTGCCTGGGCATTGCGAAATCCATTCTGGGCACCCAGTTCAAGCACTTCATTCCAGACTTCACGAGCCGCATCCTTGAGGTGCGCGGGCCCTGCTTCATTGATCTCCTCAACCGCATCACGATGCATCTGCATGACATGCATGAACGGTTCACGGTTTTCCTCGTAACCTGTGAAAGTCCCCACCACGCCGGCTATTTCTGCACTTGTTCGGTTAGCCACTCCGTGTAACAGCGAGGTGAGCGAGCCACAGAGTCCATAGGCGGCGTCCGAATCATAGGGAAGCCCGCTGGTCATCGCCAGGCAGCCAATGTTGGAATATCCCAGGCCAAGAGGACGGAAGGCATGGCTGTTCGCTGCGATCTGGTCTGTTGGGTAACTGGCACGGTCAACCAGGATCTCCTGGGCAATAAAGAAAATCCGGCTGGCTGCCTTGAACCCGTGAAAATCAAAAGTGCCGTCCTCTTTGCGGAACTTCATCAGGTTAATGCTGGCCAGGTTGCAGGCCGTGTTATCCAGGAACATGTACTCCGAGCACGGATTACTCGCATTAATGCGGCCGGAACTGGTACAGGTATGCCAGTCGTTAATGGTGGTGTCATACTGGACTCCCGGATCGCCACAGTGCCAGGCACACTCGGCCATGCGATGGAGGAGTTTCTTTGCGGGGAATTTCGGAGCCTCTCCCTCCCCGTTCTTGATCCATCGCGTCTGCCACTCACTGTCTGTCTCGACCGCCTGCATGAAATCCTCGGTGACCCGGACAGAGAGGTTAGCATTCTGAAAGAGGATCGAGCTGTAAGCCTCCCCATTGAAGTTCGCCTCGTAGCCACCCTTTTCGATCAGGATGTGCGCTTTCTGCTCTTCCTTCCACTTGCACTCAATAAACTCCATGACATCGGGATGCCATACCTTGAGAGACTGCATCTTGGCTGCCCGGCGCGTCTTTCCTCCGGATTTCACCACCGCAGCAATCTGGTCGTAGACTCTCATGAAAGAGAGCGGGCCGGACGGACGACCGCCACCTGAGAGCTTCTCTCGTTCGGACCGGATTGTAGAAAGATCCGTGCCGGTGCCGGAACCAAATTTGAAGAGCATCGCTTCACTGGTCGCCAGTCGCATGATGTCTTCCATGTTGTCGTCGACCGACTGGATGAAACATGCTGACGCCTGCGGAAACTCGTACGGATTCTCCGGCTGCTCAACCTCGTTCTTTTCTTCATTCCAGTGCCAGTTACACTTGTCACCAGTAACACCATACTGGTGAAAAAGTCCGACATTGAACCAGACGGGTGAATTGAAAGCACCATGCTGATGCAGGCACAGCCAGGTCAGCTCTCGGTAAAACTGTTCCCCATCCTGGGGTGAATCGAAATAGCCATCCTCGATTCCCCAGTCGGCAATAGTCCGGGAAACACGGTGGATCAACTGCCGCAAACTGTTCTCTCGTTCCTCCGTGCCGTTCTCTCCGTAAAAATACTTGCTGACCACCACGTTCGTAGCCAACTGACTCCAGTTGGAGGGCATCTCACAGTCCGTCTGCTCAAACAGCAGGCCACCGTTTTCATCCTTGATCTGGGCACTTCGAAGTTCCCACTCAACTGTATCAAACGGATCAGCCACATCCTGTGGACAAAATCGTGGCTCGATCTGCAAGCCAGCTTTTCCTGCTTCTGCCGCCTGGCCCGCCGCCTTCTGAGATACGTTAACACCTGCCATCTATTTCCAGTTCCTTCTGTTGATAGCGACTTCCAAAGGATAAAAATTGGGGAAACAAACCTGACGTGTACATATATACACTATCGAAAAAGGGCCGTCTCATCCCTGAGCCTGTTATCCAGAAAATCCTTTTTCCAACGTTTTGAGATATGAATCACGGGAGCTCTAGTGCTCCTGTGCAACCGAAATGAAGACGCCTCGCGGCCCTGCGAGACTGACCCCCCATGGGGGGCATAAAACACCGTCATACACCATATGTTGTACCCATCGAACGATTGAGATACAACATTTAGTTAGAAGCGTAAAGATACTCGATAATACCGAGACGTCAAATTTCATTTTTTGACAGCACTTATCTACTTACCAAGTAACACTTTAAGTACATTCACCTGGGTGTGGATAAGCTGGCAATAGGGCCTTTTCAAGACATCTTAAATCATTACTACTAAAGACTTTATGGGAAAAACCACTGTCTCAAGAAAAGGGATTTTTCCTTACCGAAAAAACCGGAATTATTCCCGATCGGTAAAAAAACTGCCGGGCTGCAGCCTGGCAAGAAGAGAGAGGCTCAATCAGGACGATGTGATACTGGCAATCTGGACCCGCGTATACATCTGCCGGTGCCCGGTTTTTCTACGTGAATTCTTGCGTTTACGGAACTTACGCACGACCAGTTTTTGCCCCTGGCTCGCCCCCACCACCACGGCACTCACCGACGCCCCGTCGAGGGTCGGCTTTCCCAGTTGCACTCCATCATCCCCCGAGATGGCAAGGACACGATCAAAGACGATCTCATCTCCTGCCGATGCCTCGTGCAGATCAATTTCCAGCTCCTGGCCTTCCTCGACCTTCAGTTGCTGGCCCCTGTCATCAATGATCGCATACATCGTTTTATCTCGAAGCGAGTCCTGTTACTGTCCACCAACGCCTCTTATCGAACCTGTCAGCCTAGCCGATGAAACTCTATCCGTCGAGGGCCGATTTCTTCCTTTTCGCTCTCCCCTGGCCGACGATTTGATCAATCCAGCGAGATTGTCTTTCCGTCCTTGCCATGGCACAGCAGGTCCAGATATTCCGGGTAAACATCTTCCTCTCCCGTAATCTTGACCGACATTTTCCCTCGTATTTCCAGGTCAGCAACATCCTTCTTTTTCTTGTCGTTCAGGTAGTCAGCCACCGCTTCATGGACCTTGACGGTGACTTTTTCCACTTTCCCATTGTCACAAGCCAGCATGAGTTGGCGGACCACATCGATCGATGTGCTCTCCGCCGTCTTCACGACACCTCGCCCACTACAGCAGGGGCAGTCCTCATAAACCGCCTTTTTAACACTTGGTCGCACTCTTTGGCGGGTCATCTCGATTAAGCCAAAGGGGCTTGTGCGAAGAATCTTGGTGCGAGCCCGGTCTCGCTTCATCGCATCGCGCAGTTCTCTTTCCACACCCCGGCGGTATTTCTCTCTGCGCATATCGATAAAGTCATTCACGATCACTCCACCCAGGTCACGGAGCCGTAGCTGCCGGGCGATTTCCCGGGCGGCAATCATGTTGAGACGATAGGCTGCCTCCTCGGCCCCTCCTTCCCCACGGAAATTACCACTGTTGACATCAATTGCCACCAGTGCCTCGGTGGGATCAATCACGATCGATCCTCCCTCCTTGAGGCGTACTTCCCGCTTGAAGAGCTGCTCCACTTCCTGCTCGAGGCTGTACTTGTGGAAGAGAGGTTCCTTCCCCTCGTAATAATGCAGCCGATTGGCCTGGCGAGGCATGACAAGTTGCAGGAACTCCCTGGCCCGGTTAAAGGAGCCTTCCTCGTCGATATAGATCGCATCCACGTCGAGAGTGAAAATGTCACGAATGGTGCGAATGATCATGTCACTTTCTTCGTAGATATCTGCAGGTCCGTCGTTCTTTTTGACCCGGCGTGCGATGACTTTCCAGAGCCGGACAAGGTACGCCATGTCCCTGGCCAGCTCCTTCTTGGTTCGCTCACTGCCAGCCGTGCGAACGATAAAACCCAGGCCCTCGGGAGGATCAAGCTCCCGAAGTGTTTTTCGCAGTTTTCTTCGCAGGTCATCGTCCTCGATTTTCCGGGAAACACCAACTCGCCCGAGTGCCGGCATCAGCACGAGGTAACGGCCGGGGATACTCAGGTAAGTCGACAGCGTCGGACCCTTGGTCCCGATCCCCTCCTTGATCACCTGAACCAGCACGGTATCCCCCCGGCTGAAAATCTCTTCAATGGGTGGCTTGACCCTTGGCCGACTCCCCTTCGGCTGGCGTCGCTGACGACCCGTGGGCTCTTTCTTTTTCCCCTTGCCACTGGGAATTGGCTTGTCCGGATCATATCCCCCCTGGCGAAAGTACTGCGACTCCACATCACTAATATGGAGAAAGCCATTTTGCCCCACGCCGAAATCAACAAAAGCAGCCTGGATGCTTGGTTCCAGGTTGACCACTTTTCCCAGGTAAATATTCCCGGCCAGGTTATCCTGGCT
>JAPYUD010000589.1:0-2264 GCA_029936215.1 Pirellulaceae bacterium
GCGAGGAAGACCAGAAAAAACTGCTGCATGATAATGCAGTGCGGCTTTACTCGCTCTGATCAACAGCTGTTGCTTCAGGCAGCAGATCGCTGTTGCTGGGCAAAGAAGTCACCGATACTGCCAACCACCTGCTGGAGCTCGTCATCGATGAGTTCCGGGAAGATCGGCAGGCTCAGAACTTCCTTGCAAGCTTTCTCTGTTTCCGGCAGGGAGGCTGGGCTTTCCCCCTCGAACTGGAAACAGGCCTGCTGGTGCAGCGGGATCGGGTAGTAGATGGCATGGCCAATCTGCCTCTCTCCCAGGTGCGTGGCCAGCGCATCGCGTTGACCTGGAACCCGGATGGTGAACTGGTTCCAGACATGCTCCATGGTCTCGCCGGAAGCCGGCAGGACAACCTGGTGATCGATGCCAGCCTGCTCAAACAATTCCTGGTAACGGTCGGCATTCTGCTGCCGCAGCCGGTTTGCTTCCGGAAGGTGCTTGATCTTGACATTCAGGGCAGCCGCCTGGATGGAATCGAGACGACTGTTGATGCCGACAACGTGGTGTTCGTAACGTGGCTTCATGCCATGGGTGGCATAGAGCCTGAGCCTCTCCGCACGGAGGTGGTCCTGGGTGACCATTATTCCACCATCCCCGAACCCTCCAAGGTTCTTGGTCGGATAGAAACTGAGGCAGCCGATATCTCCCCAGCTGCCGGCCGGTTCGCCAGCGACCGACGCTCCAATCGCCTGGGCGGCGTCCTCGATGACCAGCAACTCGTGTTGCCGGGCGATGGCCATGATCTCGGGCATCTCCGCACACTGGCCAAACAGGTGGACGGGAATGATCGCTCGCGTGGCGGGCGTGATCGCATCGCGAATCGCTGCCGGGCTGATATTGAAGCTGACCGGGTCGATATCCACAAAAACGGGTCGGGCTCCCAGTCGCCAGGCGGCACTGGCCGTGGCAAAGAAGGTGAAGCTTGGCATGATCACCTCGTCGCCCGGACCAATCTCCTCGGACATCAGGGCAAGCAGCAGGGCATCACTTCCTGACGCGCATCCGATCGCATGGTCGGCACCGCACCAGGCTGCGACTGATTCCTCGAGCTTCCGGCAATCGGGTCCAAAAAGGAACTGCCCTGAATCACAAACCTGCATGATTGCCTCCTGGAATTCACCTCGAAGGGGCAAGTTACTGCGCGGGACATCCAGCAGAGGGACAGGTCGATTCCCAGTTTCTTTAGATGTGCTCATCAAGCGGGCCTCCCTGCCAGTCTTGGATCGTGCACCGTAAAAGTTGACTGGCTTTCCTTTTCCAGCCATCAAGATGGGGAGCATAGGCCGGTTTGGCAGGGTGGGTCAAGAGAGGTTGAGCCTGGTCAGCCGAGCAGGGTGCGGACGTGGTCAATCAGTTGCTGACCGTCCTGTTCCAGGCTGATCTGGCTGCTTTCGCCGCTGCGGAGGTCCTTGACCTGGCAGGCATTCTCTGCCAGCTCATCGGGACCGGCAATCATTGCCAGTGGATAGCCATGCTGGTCCGCATACTTGAGTTGCTGCCCCAGTTTCTTGCCGTCCGGGTAGAGTTCCACGCCGATCCCGGCCTCGCGCAGCTGCGATGCGATCTGCAGGTAACGCTCCAGCTGCTCTGGGTCGAAACAGGTCAGTAACACGTCGGCTGGCGTGCGGACGGTCTCGATCATGTCGAGTTCCTGCATGGCGGCAAGCAGTCGGTCGAGCCCCAGCGAGGCACCGATTCCGGGCAGGTGCTGCTTGGTGTAAAGCTCCGCCAGGTTGTCATAACGCCCACCGGAACAGACACTCCCGATTCCAGGCAAGGCATCCAGGAAGGTCTCGTAAATGGCGCCGGTATAGTAATCCAGTCCACGGGCGATGGAGACATCCAGCTCGATCCGTGGTCCGGGTACTCCGGCTGCCTCGAGCCCGGAGAGGATCCGGTCCAGCCGGTCCAGCCCTCTCTCTCCCACCTCGCTGCCAGCGACCAGCGGTGCCAGGTCCTTGAGAACCTGGTCGTTGGAGCCGGAGAGGGCAGAGAGCTTGAGTACATCGGCCGCCTGGCTCTCGCTGGTGCCTGCCGAGGCGACCATCTCGGCGGCGACCTTTTCGGGGCCAATCCTGGTGAGCTTGTCGAGGCTTCTCAGGATTGCCGCTGCGTTTTCGGCCAGGTCGAGCTTTTCCAGCAGCCCATTGAGCACTTCACGATTGTTCAGTCGAATCGTAAATTCCTCAAAACCAAGTGCTCGGAGCAGGTCGTGAATCACC
>JAPYUD010000590.1:0-2261 GCA_029936215.1 Pirellulaceae bacterium
GTGAGACACGGGCACCCCAGAACAGGCGTGAAAAGACATCGCGGCCGAGATTGTCGGTGCCACATAAGGAGGGAACAGACCAGTCGCCGAAAAGCGATATACGGATCCGAATCAGCCGCCTTGTGATCGGCCCCGGCTTGTTCCAGTATCGCTCGAACAGGCTATTGAGCACGGTGGCTTCCATCTCGTTTTCAATCTCGATTCTCTGTTTCGCTGTTCCCGCGGCATCCAACCTGTCCTCAAGCTGTGCAATCGTGTCGTCATACTCCTGCCGCATTTCCAGCAGGGGAAGACTGACTGCAGTCGTGTTGGGTGATTGAAAGGCACCATCGCCCAGGTGCTGTTCAACCGGGGACTGCAGTGGCAACAGGGGGGTCAGCAAGGCAGATATCGAGAGCAGGACAAGGAATACCAGCGAGACCATGGAAGCCTTGTTACGGCGCAGCCTCCGCCAGGCATCGCGCCACAGCGAGATGCCTTTCTCGCGATGGGCTTCCTCGAGCAACCGGGCATAATGCTCCAGGCCCTTGCCATCGTCAGGTTTGACGCGCACATCTGTCATCTTATGCCTGGTCCTCCAGGTCGACACGCGGGTCGATAATGCTGTAGGACAGATCGACCAGCGTGTTCATCACGAACAGCAGGACCGTGTAGATCAGGACCATCCCCATGCACAGCGTGTAGTCACGTGTCAGGGCAGCTTCGATGAAATGGCTGCCCATGCCGGGAAGTGCGAAAATGCGTTCCAGCACAAGTGAGCCGGTGAGGATTCCTGCCGTGGCTGGCCCCAGGTAGGAGACCACCGGAAGAATCCCACCGCGCATGGCGTGCCGCAGCACCACCTGGCGCGTGCTAAGTCCCTTGGCATACGCCGTGCGGATGTAGTCGGAAGTCAGCACCTCGAGCATTCCGGTCCGAGTGAGCCGGGCAATATAGCCGGCAAAAGGGGCGCCCAGGCAGATCGCCGGCAGGATGATCTGGTTCAGCTGCCCCCAGCCTGCCGCCGGGAAAATAGGCAAGACAAATACAAAAAGGACCACCGCAACGCTCGCCAGCACGAAATTAGGCACCGCGATTCCGATCGTTGCCAGCAGCATGAACGACACGTCGTAGGGAGAGTTACGGCGCACCGCCGATACTACACCCGCCGTCATACCCAGTGTGAGCGCAAAGACCATGGCGAAAATGCCAAGCGATGCTGAGACTGGGAACCCCTGGGCAATTACCTCGTTGACCGAGTAGTCCTCGAGTCGGAAACTCGGCCCAAAATCGAACTGAACTGTCGACCAGAGGTGGCTGAAGTACTGCTCGTAGAGAGGCCGGTCCATCTTGTAGCGGGCCTCGATGTTCCGCTTGATGGCGTCATCAATCTTCTTTTCCGAGGCGAATGGGCCACCCGGTACGGCCCGCATCAGGAAGAACGATACCGTGTAGACAATCCAGACCGTGAGGATCATCCACCCCAGTCGTTTCAGAAAGAATCGTAGCACCGCTGGCCTCGTCTTTGTTATCGCTCCACTGGCCGGATCCGCAGCAGGTGCAGGGGATGGACATCCTGGATATTGGCCGAGAAACCCTCGACACGCGGCTGCACCATGTTGATGGAACGGTAGAAATAGATCGGAATGATCGGCTGCTCATCCATCAGGATCTGCTCTGCCTGGTGGAGTAAAGAGAGCCGCGCCGCCACATCGGTTTCCGACTTGGCAGCCTCGATCAGGCCATCGTACTTCTTGTTACTCCAGTTGGTCTGGTTGTTTGTACCATCCGTGACAAACATGTCGAGGAACGTGTTGGCGTCAGCATAGTCGCCGATCCATCCAGCCCGAGCGACAGCGTAGTCCGTCTTGTCGAGAGTAGCTTGATAGGTTGCCCATTCCAGGTTGCGCAATATCACGTTGATGCCAAGGTTTATTTTCCAGTGTTGTTGGATCACCTGGGCAATATCCCGGTGTCCCTCGCTGGTGTTGTAGAGAATCTCGATCTTGGGCAGACCGCGGCCGCCCGCATGCCCCGCCTCGGCCAGTAATTCACGAGCCTTTTCCGGGTTGAATTCACCGCACAAACCACTCTCAAAGCCTGGCAGCCCCGGCGGGACGTAACTGCGGGCAGGCTGCTGTCCTGCCCTGGTAACCTTCTCCACGATCTCCTGCTTGTCGACCGCCATGTTCAAAGCGCGGCGAACAAGCACCTTGTCCAGGCCCGGTCGCTCCACGTTGATGCGGTAAAAATAAGTGGTCAGCATCGGGGCAGTAATATAG
>JAPYUD010000591.1:0-2251 GCA_029936215.1 Pirellulaceae bacterium
GCAGGGGATATGGTGGTTGGCATCTCCGGCCACAATGGGCCGACCATGGCGGTTCGGACTGGCGGATCGGGTGACGTGACCGCGACGCACCAGCTCTGGCGGACCGAGCAGAAAAACCCCCAGCGGGTTAGCAGTGGCGTGATCGATGGCGAACATCTTTATATTGCCAACGCCAACGGCACGCTTGACTGTCTGGAGACAGGCACCGGAACGTTGCTCTGGAAGGGCCGCCTGGGAGGAAACCTCTGGGGCTCAATGCTGCTGGCCGATGGCCGCATTTACCTGAGTAACTTCGATGGCGACACGTTCGTGGTGAAGGCGGGTGAGAAATTCGAACTGCTGGCCACCAATTCCCTTGCCGAGGCGCTCTACGCGGCTCCGGCGGTTAGTGGTGGCGCGATCTTTCTTCGCACCCACAAGCATCTCTACTGCATCGGCAAATAGGACGTGCCGGGGATTCCCGCCTCTACGTCAACTAGTCCACCGTCACCTTACCGGTGGCTGCCCATTCCACGCCGCGGCAGAGCAGTTTCTGGTAGGAGGCATTTTGCTTGGAATCCAGCCCGTGCCCGAGCACATTGTGGACCACCCGGCCCTTGCCATAGCTCTTGACGAACACGATTGGCTCCACCTTGTTGCTCCAGTCCGAAAAGGCCGTTGCCAGCACCTCGATTTTGGCGTCGCCGGTGAGCTTGGCGTAAAGTTCGTCCTCGGTCTTGAAATCCTTGATGCCGGCGGTGATCGGGTGCTTGGTATCCTTGATGTTGACCGTGAACTCGCCGTAGGGACCGTGACCGCCGGTCCCCTTCTTCCAGACGCGGCCGATCAGGTTGCCATGCTCTTTCCAGTCCTGGAAGGAACTGCAGGCAAAGTGCAGGGCCACCACGTTGCCCCCGTTCTTGGCATAGTCGATCAGGCCCGACTTGGCCTTGTCACTTGGATCTGGCTCGTTCCAGAAACCGTAAAGCAGGACGACCACGGGGTAGTCCTTGAGCGTGGGGGAAGCGAAAACTTCCTTGTCCTGGCTAACAGTCACATCAAAGCGGCCGGTCTTGACCAGGATTGCCTGGACTAGCTTGGTTGAATCTTCCCACTTGTGGGAGCCGACATCAAAGCCGGTGACGATCAAAACGTCGACCTTCTCCTCGGCGGCCTGGATGGCCGTGCCAATGAAACTCACCATCAGGATGCTCAAACCAAGGCAGATAAACGTGCTTGTAATTTTCATCACACTCTCCAGGGCGGTTGTGTTTGTTCCAGGAACTTCAAACGGTACCTATCCTTATATACAGCGGATTGTATCGGAAGCGATGGCCGGAAGAAATCATCCCACCCCCGGTCGCGGGGAAAATCCTGGAGCAAAACACCGTCCTGAAGCGTCAAATGATACAACAGGGAGAAAAGTCACAGGAAACAAGGGAAAGCTTCAAGAGAGAGTAAGGCAGATGATGAAATCACAGATCATGGTACTGCTGCTTACTGGTGTACTGCTACTCGGTTGTGAGACGAAGCCCTCGAGCGAACCGGCGGGTGAGACGGGTCCGAACAGTCAGCAGACAGAACCGGAATTGGTGGAGGGCCTGGCGGATATGCCTGCGACGGAGGAACCCCAGGCCGGGGCGAAAGAGGAGCCGGGTCCGCGGACCATCCAGGTGACGCTCAAGAATAGCGACGCGTACGAGTTTCCCACTGGCATGGGGGGAGATGAACAGGGAGCCCGCGTTAGCAAGGAACCAGCCCACGCTGCGAAAAGTGAAATGGTACGAGACCTGAGCACCAATTTTGAGCCGGTCTACCGCTATCGGCCCGAGCCCGGTTACGTGGGCACCGACCAGGTTGAAATCACGCTGATCGATATCGAGATCGGTGGAGGCCCTGACGAAATCAAGACGACGAAGACCACGGTGGTGATTGAACTGGAGATTGTTGCCGAGTGAGGAAAGCGGCTTATTGAAAAAGTGCTTCCTTCTGCCGTCGGGTGAGCTTCTTGATCGCCACTTCCCTTTTCAACGCCGTTCCCTGCCCGACCTGGTCTTCCTGGTACTCGAGTCGGACTGGCAATCGACAACGCGTGTAGCGCGATGCGGTCCCCGCATTATGCTGCGCAAGCCGGCGTTCGATATCCTTGGTAATCCCGGTATAGAGTGTCCGGTCTGCGCAGCGAAGAATATAGACGTACCACCTGTCCTGGTCACTCAAAACGGCATTCCTTCCGTTCCATGCTGAACAATCGGTGGAAACAGGGTTATTC
>JAPYUD010000067.1:0-366 GCA_029936215.1 Pirellulaceae bacterium
GAGTAGAGCAAATCAAGGGCGTTGCTGATTCCTACCAGCCGGGGCAACATCCAGCTGACACCATGTTCGGCGATCAAACCCCGCTGGGCAAAAGCGGTTCCAAAGCGGGCCTTGTCCGAGGCGATTCGGATATCGCAATAGAGCGGCAGGATAAATCCAAGTCCCACCGCGGCACCGTTGATGGCACCGATCACCGGCTTGCTGATGGCAGGAAAATAACTGTACTTCTTCTGGAAATCGACGGCCGTGTTCGGGCGCGGCACCGGTGGCACGATTTGCTGCTTCAACTCTTCCAGGTCCACGTTCTCCCAGTCCACGCTGCCGATCTCACCAAGGCTTTCCATGTCTGCCCCGGCACAGAATCCT